>JANMUW010000428.1:0-2668 GCA_031392105.1 Acidobacteriota bacterium
GTTTCAATTTTATTTCTTTGCGTCTTTGCGTCTTTGCGGGAGACTCAGCGCTAAGAACCATCAGGGTTGAGGTTCCCGCAAAGCCGCAAAGCCGCAAAGTCCGCCGTAAACGGAATTCTTTCAGACCCAACCATCACCCGGACTCTGCAAAATTGACCCGGAGGAGCCTTGCGTACCGGCGGTTCTTAGAGCCGATGGTGAAGTCGGTTGTACTTGGACATGTTATCCGTTCTAATCGTTGTGCCGGGTGCTTGGGATTCCCGAAACCGCAAATATGCACAATGTCGACATGGATCTCGTGGAGATGTCACTGGACGTGATCAAGTATGCGATCGGCCGCATCTCCGACAATGACCCGAGTCTGGGATTTCCAAAGACCGCGGCGGAACTAAAAGCATTGGTCGGCGAGACGATCACGCCCAAGGGGATCGGCGGCGAGAAAGCATTCGCTCTTTTCCGCGATGTGCTGGTTAAAGCAAGTGTCTCGATCGACCATCCGCGGCATCTGGCGTTCGTTCCCGCGTCACCGACACGAGCTGCGGTTTTGTTCGATCTCGTCACGTCCGCGACTAGCGTGCATGGAGCATATTGGCTCGAGGGCGCGGGTTGTATCTTTGCCGAGAATCAGGCGATGGAGTGGCTGGTCTCGCTTACCGGCATGCCGGCAGCTGCGTTCGGTGTGTTCACCAGCGGAGGGACCGAAGCAAATCTTTCGGCAATGATCACCGCACGCGAATACTGGCGCAGTCTGGACAAGAGTAGAGAGTTTCAGCGAGGCATAGTGATCACCTCGGACGGTGCTCATTCATCGATCAAGGCGATGGCGAAAGTGATCGACGTGGATGTGATATTTGTGGACACCGAAGATCGTCTGGACGGTTCGCAGGTCAAGGAAACCATCGACGGCTTGGCTCCCGCGGATCGAAAGCGGACGTTCGCCGTCATCGCGACCGGCGGCACTACGAATGCGGGGATCATTGATGACCTCGAAGGGATTGCGTCAGTCTGCGAAGCAGAAGATATTTGGTTTCACGTTGATGCGGCATACGGCGGAGCTGCCCTGGCAGTCGCGTCGGTAAAGCATTTGTTCAAGGGAATCGAAAAGGCCGACAGCGTTACGATCGACCCTCATAAATGGCTTTTCTCGCCCTACGATTGCGGAGCGATCATCTATCGCAAACCTGAGCTCGCGAAAACGGCTCACTGTCAGGAAGGTTCATATCTCGACATCTTCAACGATCCGGAGACGGCCGGATTCAATCCTTCCGATTATCAAATTCAATTGACGCGTCGAGTACGGGGACTTCCGCTTTGGTTCTCGTTGGCGATGCACGGGACCGACCGGTACGAAACTGCGATCAACAGAGGAATCGAGTTGGCGCAGATCGCGGGAAGAATGATCGAGGACACGAGTTATACCGAGCTTGTCCGCGAGCCGAGTCTTTCCTGTGTACTGTTTCGACGGATCGGGTGGTCGCCGGAAGATTACCGGGCATGGACATTTAAAAATCACAGATCCGGGTTTGCGCTGGTAGCTCCGACAAAACGGCGCACATCACTCGGATCGGAAACAGTTTCGCGTTTTTGTTTTATCAACCCCGACACAACTGAAAAGGACATCGAGGATATTCTGGCGACGATGGCGTGATTTAGGCGCAAAAAAGGCGACTATGTCGAAACGTACTCGCACGCATTCTGCATCCAAATCACCTCTAACCTAAAGCTTTTGCCTCGGATTTCGCGGATGAGTGGATCCCTGAAAACTCCCCTCCTTCCGAAGGAGGGGTGCCGCTTCGGCGGGGTGGTTCTCTCTTCGTCGGCGAACTCAAGATTCGAGATAACGGCATCGAGAGAACCACCCCGTCAGCCGAAGCGGAAAACAGGAGACAGGAGACAGGAGAAATCGGTATATTGACCGCGTGTCTCTTGTCTCCTGCCTCCCGTCTCCTGTCTATTTCAAAACAGGACTTCCACCCGTGAACTTCCACTTCCCGCCTTCGTTGATGAAAGCGAACGGCGTCCAGTTGATATACGCTCCGCCTTTTATTTCAGCGACAGCATCATTCCCTTCGATCTTCTCATTTCGAACCTCGACGGGTTTTTCAGGGATCGTATCGAACTCAGCCAGATACGCCGCCATATTCGTCTTCTTATCTTCCTTCATGTCTGTTTCGACCGAAGCGACGAATTCCTTCGACATCACGCTCTTTAGCAAGGCGTCGTCCTTTTTCTTCAGGGCTTCGTAATACGTTTGCACGACAGGTGCAAGCGTCGGCGCGTTGTTCGTAGTCGCAACCTCGGGTTTCTTCGTCGGCTCAAGCGGTAATGTGTTCGCGGGAGCCGTGGCATTTCCATTTGCATTCACGACATTGGTGTTAGAAACGTTGGTCGTCGTCGAGTCGCCGCATCCGGCCGCTGCGATTACTACGCCCAGGACAAAAGTTAGAAAGCTCTTAAATTGCATATTCATATCCGTCCAAAATCAAAGTCCAAAGTATAATAAATCGAACTAAGATGGACAAAACCAACCGGACCGAATTGCATCGATCGTTTCTTGTCGAGGGTCTGCCCGACCCCCTGACACGAGCGAGCGCTCACATACAGATCTTCGACAATTACATTGCGGATACACGCCTCAGGCTGCGTTCGGTGCGCGAGCCCGAAACTG
>JANMUW010000049.1:0-9254 GCA_031392105.1 Acidobacteriota bacterium
AGCGCGTAAAATAAGCCGCAAAATGATAGAACGACGAATTTTCCTCGCGATCGACATATCTGATGCTGTTCGCACCGCGTGCGACCGCCAAATCGATCACCTACGCACAAGATTTCCGGATGTTCCCGTAAGCTGGGAACGAGCGGAAAAGCTGCACATTACGATGAAGTTTCTCGGCAACACCGACAGCAGTCTTCTCGACAAACTGCAAGAAGGCGTGTCCGAGATCGCCGCTAAGAACGCTCGTTTCCGCCTACGACTTTCTCGAGCCGGAGTGTTTCCACGACCTACGCGTCCTCGTGTTCTTTGGATCGGAGTTGATGTCCGCATCGGTACGGTCACGCCCTTTTATGAAGAGGTTGAGACGTTTTGTGAAGGATTAGGATACGCACGAGAAACTCGGGCATTTCGACCGCATATAACTATCGGGCGAGTCCGTGATCCGGATAAGGCCGCGGATCTGGCTGCGGCGCATCTAGAGACAAAGATCGGGCCCGTAGAGTTCGAAGTTGCTCAGATCGCTATTTACGAAAGCAAGCTTCAAACAACCGGTTCGGAGTACTCCGCTTTGGGTCTTGCTAATTTTGGACGATGACAGGGTCCCGGAATCCATAACTAAAGTATCAAGCGTTTTGTCGCGGCTTCAGTATGTTCCTGGGTTTCGGCTGTAACCACGCATCAACGAAATCACACGAACAAAGCAAGGCCTCGAAACCGGAACCATTTCAAACTCCTTGCGTCCTTCGTTTGCTTCGTGGCTTGTATGTTGTTTTGTAATATCCGGCTCGTTCGTGTGTTTCGTGTGTTTCGTGGTTCGGCTTTCATAAGAGAACCACTAATCACACGAACCCACACGAAGAAGAACACGAAACAAGAGTTGTCTAAAATTCAGAGTTCACTTCGCGGTTTGCAGCATGAAAGCCGAACCGCGAAATGCACGAAGGAGTCCAACATTACGAAAATACAAAAACACCAAAAGGAGATTGGATACCGGCCTACTTCGCAGCGAGATATTTCTCGATCGCTGTTGTCACCGCTTCGCTGTCCGGTTTGTCCTTTGAGGTGAACCTGGCGACGATCTTGCCTTTTCGGTCGATCAGGAACTTATTGAAGTTCCATGTAATGTCACCGCCGAATTCAGGATTCGTGTCCTTGTTGGTCAGGTAAGCATATAGAGGATCCTGATCCTCACCTTTCACCGATATCTTCGCGAACATCGGAAACGTCACCTTGTACTTCGACTCACAGAACTCTTTGATCTCTTTTTCAGTCCCCGGTTCCTGCCCGCCGAAATTATTTGCGGGGAATCCGAGAACATAAAAGCCCTTGCCTTTATATTTGTCGTACGTCGCCTGGAGGCTTTCGTACTGCGGTGTATAGCCGCATTTGCTGGCAGTGTTCACGACCAACAAGACATCGCCCTTGTATTTCTTAAGCTTCACATCCTTGCCGTCGATATCCTTCATCTTGAAGTCAAAAACCGACGGGGATATCGCGGATGCTGATTCTCCGCAGAAAAGACAGAACCCTCCGATGCAGATGGCTCCGAGAGCGAGCACGACAATTATTATTTTCAACATGGATCTCTCCTTTGGTGTCTCAGCAAGCTAGCAGCTGAACCTGGAGCCGCTGACTGCGCGATTCCATTCATCATTCACAATTCACAATTCAACGTTAATACTATTTATTCAATTCACGCGGCGAGCGGGGCGGGTTCGGAAGCTGCTCCTTTTTCTCGCCGGTCTCCGAAAGAACTTCCTTGATTGCTCCGATGCTCGAAAGCAACGTCGACGTTTCCATCGGCATAAAGATAACCTTCGAATTTTGTGTCCGCGTCATGTCGCGGAGCGATTCGATGTAACGCGATGTGATCAAGTATTGCGTCGTCTGCTCAGCATTGCCTACGATCTGTGCGATCTGTGCGATCGCCTGTGCATCGGCACCGGCTGCTTTCAAACGGGCCTGGGCCGCACCATCCGCCTGTAAGATCGCTGATTCGCGTTCACCCTCTGATCGGGTAATGGCCGCCTGCTTCTCGCCTTCGGCACGCGTGATCGACGCCTGCTTTTCACCTTCGGCCTGGAGGATCAGCGCACGCCTGTTTCGTTCAGCCGTCATCTGCTTTTCCATCGTGAGACGAACGTCTTCGGGTGGGCTAATGTTTTTTACATCGACACGCGTAACCTTTACGCCCCACTTGTCGGTCGCTTCATCAAGGATCAGCCGCAGTTTCGAGTTGATCTGGTCGCGAGACGATAAGGTGTGATCGAGATCCATCTCACCCATCACGGCCCGCATACCTGTGATCGTGAGCTGCACGAGGCTGCCGACAAGATCATTGATCTCGTAAACCGACTTGATCGGATCCGTGATCATCCAATAGACGACCGAATCGACATTGATCGTCACGTTGTCGCGTGTGATCACCGGTTGAGGCGGTAGATCGATGAATTGTTCGCGAAGATCGATAGACGTAATTCCCGGCCGGCTGTTGAGCCAGTAAACGGCGCGAGGTGATTCGAAGAACGGAACGATGATATTGAGCCCGCTCTGTGCGACTCGATGAAATCGTCCAAGCCTTTCTATCAACAGAACGCTTGATTGCGGGACGATCTTGATCGTCTTCCACGCAACGGTTAGCAGCGCAATTCCAAAAAACAACAGAAAGATGGCGCCTACGCCGAATAACTCCATTTTTTCCTCCGGGGTGTTGGTAGAGCAAATATAAACTATTTTCTCGCGGTGATACAATTTTCGGCCCGTCCACGCGTTCTAAGGTGGAACATACAGGGGAAGGAGACGTACTTCGGTATGAAAGTTCTTTTACAACAAAATCGGAACCGGGAAAAAGCTCAGTAGTCATATCACAATTCCGCTTATTTACTTTCAGTTATACCTTCTAATTCATTCCATAGCTTTCGTCCGGTTCCGATTTTTTGCGTTCTTGGAGCATTGCCTTATAATTCTGGCAATCTTATGACGGTAAAGCTCGCCGATATCGAAGACGCCCGGTCCATCCTCAGGGGCATAATCAACCCAACACCGACAATTCGCGACGAAAAGCTCTCCGAAGAGCTTGGAGCACAGGTTTTTCTAAAAGCCGAGTGTTTGCAGCGCTCAGGCTCATTCAAGATCCGTGGAGCATATAACACTATCTCGCGTCTTTCGGATGACGAGAAGAAGCGCGGCGTCGTGACCGGATCGGCTGGGAACCACGCCCAGGCCGTTGCCCTTGCATCCAAACTTCTTAACATTAAGGCGACCATTGTCCTTCCCGAATTCGCGCCATTGACCAAGGTAATGGCGACTCGAAGCCACGGGGCGGAAGCGATTCTAAAAGGATCGACATTTGATGAAGCGGTCGCGTATTCGCGTGAGCTTGAGCGCGAGTACGGCTACACGTATGTCCACGCCTTCGACGACGAGCGGGTTATCGCCGGCCAGGGAACTATCGGCTGCGAGATCGCCGAAGATCTGCCTGACGTGAACGTGATCGTCGTTCCGATCGGCGGAGGCGGAATAATCTCAGGGATAGCGATCGCCGCCAAGAGCTTGATCCCGAATGTGCGAGTGATCGGGGTGCAGGCCGAAAATGTCGCCGCTGTGAATCCTTCACTCATAGCCGGTGAACCTGTCGAAGCAAAACATCAGCCGTCCATCGCCGATGGAATCGCCGTCAAGCGCCCTGGCAATCTCACGCTCCCGATCATTCGCGAATTTGTCGATGAGGTCGTCGAGGTCAGCGAAGAGGAAATCGCGGGCGGTATTTACCACTGCGCACAGAATGCCCACCTGGTTGTCGAAGGCGCAGGTGCGGCCGGCGTCGCCGCGCTGATCGCTCGCAAGGTGAAGCTTGGTTCGAATGAGACTGCCTGTGCGGTTTTGTGTGGTGGAAACATCGACGGGAATCTTCTAACGCGTGTGATCGAGCAAGTTTTGGTGCGGCAAGGGCGGTACGTCGTATTCAAGCTTCTCGTGCTTGACCGGCCGGGTTCACTTGCGGTGATGCTGGAATCGGTTGCTGAGAGCGGTGCAAACGTTATCGAGGTAAATCATCAGCGGGCGATTTGGCTCGCGCCTCTCGGATATACCGGAATCGAAATGATCCTTGAGGTACGGGACGAACGGCACGGCCGGGACGTTCACAAACATCTCGAAAACGCCGGCTATCATGTCGAACGAGAAGGTCAGGGCGACTGGGAAGAGTAGATGTCACGGAACAAGCCGGGCCGCGGCGAACTGGCCGGAGTTGTTGGCGAAGACATAGGTATGTCCGGCGATCACCATCTTGCCGTCCGGCTGCAGAACAATATCATTCCCGACGGCTTCCTGGTCAGCCACAAAGTTCGTTATCAGAGAACTCTCACGCATACCGTTCGCAGAATACTTCATCAATAGAACACGTTGGTTTGAGGGAAGTGCTTTGTCTCCGGAGCCCCCGCTTACAAGGATTTTCCCGTCAGGGGCGAGGGCTATGCCGCGGATCCCATTAATATCATTGAAAGCACTCATCGCGATTCCGCCGGTACCGAAGCTTGTGTCCAGCCTTCCTCTCGGAGTCAGGCGCAGTAGGAGCGCATTGGATCCAAGAAAAGTCCAATAGCCGCCGATCAGGATCTTGCCATCCGGCTGGAGAGCAAGGGCATCACCTCCGACACTGCCGCCGGCGATCGCAATTCGCGTCACTCCCTGGATTCCGAATGAGCGATCGAGATTGGTATCGCTATCGAAGCGAGCGACGAATGTAAGACCTTCGTAAGTCGGGAGAGAGTAATACGTCCCTGCAACAAGAAGCTTCCCGCCTTCAAGCTCGCGCAAGTCGAATATCGTCGGTTGAAAGATTCGATTCAGATTGAGGCTTCTAACTCCGTTTGGTCCGAACGTCGTATCTCTCGAGCCATTGGCATTCAGGCGAACAAGTGAGAATTGATAACCGTTTCGAACAAGTACATATACTTTCCCGCCGCTTCCATTGGTAATTCTCACCGGATTGGTTTGGTTCGGAACGAGATCCAGATCAGTGTTGAAAGTCACGTCGACCTGACCGTCCGGCGAGAGTTTGACGACGCTTGGCCGGTTCAGGGCGGCGGTCTCCCATTGCTGATGAAGGACGAGAACGGATCCGTCGGACATCATCACTGAGTTATTCAGGAAACGCTGAGACGTTGAGTTCCACACCAAAACCTTTCCGCCGGTGCCAAAGCCGGAGTCCAGCACTCCCGCGGAGGTTAGCCCCGCAAGCGAAAGGCCGACCTTACGGCCACCGACTCCATCCTGGGTATGAGTGCCGATTATGACGATTCGCCCTGAGGGTTGAAGAAATACGTCTGAGGCTCCGCTGCTGGGAGTTCCCGTATCGGAGAAAGACGTTATAAACTTTCCGCCGCTTCCGAAGGTGCCATCAAATGAGATTGCGAAAATGGTCGAGACGAGGAGAGAAAGGCCCACTGCGATGCCTAACCCGAGCCGGCAGAAGTAAGGCGCTGAACGTTCCATATGCTCAAAGTTCCAACCGGAATATAGCCGAACTTTAAACTAAAAGTGTTTGGTCTGCAAAGAAAATCTAAGCACGACGTCAGCGTCTTTCGAGGTTCTCTGTGTAGAGCTCGCGATATATCCGGTAATTATTCATCACCTTGAACACGTAATTCTTTGTCTCAGCAAAGCCGACCTCCGACGCAAATATGCCCGGATCTTTTGGCTTGCTCCGATTGAGCCAACGTGCTGCGTTGTCTTCGCCGCCGTTGTAGCTTGCGGCGATGGCTTCGTATAGGCCGCCAAACTCCGACTTGAGATCAGCGACATACGCGGCCCCGACAGCGATATTCACCGATGGAGAATAGAGCTGATCGGGCTGCAGGTTCGGGAAGCCGGCCTTTGTTTTGTACTTGATTGCTGTATCGTACACGAGCTGCAACAGCCCGCGGGCGCCGGCGGGCGATTTCGCATTAGCTTTGAATGAGCTTTCCTGCTTCATTATTGCGATCAGAAAGCGTGGATCGACTTTGAACTTCTTCGATGCGGCGAGAAGTTCCGAGCGGAATACTATGGGATATCCATCGGCCGATGAGCCGGGAGCATCCCAGTGCGTATCAACCACCTGCCGGGATAGCTCTCCGAAATAAGTGCCGTTTCCGACCTTACCGTATTGTCGATCAGCGGCCTCTTTTTGACCGGACTTTGCGAGAGCAAACGCACGGAGGTACTCTACCTCGTCTTCGGTGGCCATCGAACCTGTGAACTTCTTCCCAGCAAGCAAGTTGTTAGTAGCACTGATGGCCTCGTTCCATCGCTCGCGATAGATCTCCATTCGCAGTTTCGCATGCAGCGCATTTACTTCGGCCGGCAGGCCGGAGAACTTGGAAACGGTTCGGTTGACCCAGCGCTCTGCATCGTCATATTCCTTAGCTTCGCGATATGCGTCGATGAGATTCAAGTGAGCCGACTCGATGCGCTCGCCGGTTGGGAATGCCTGGACATACTGCTCGTAAACCTTCGCCGCCTCTAGGTTCTTACCCAGGCGCACCAGAGAGGCTCCCTTGAACGCCAGGCCCTCGCGGCCGTCCTTGGACGTATTGCCATTCAGCTTTTCAAACCAGAAGACAGCCTTGTCGTATTGCCGCTCCCACATGTACGAGCGTGCCGTTCCAAAAAGAGCCTTCGACATTCCAGGGTCGTTGGGATAATTGTCAAAGAACTGCTGCCAGTGTTCACGAGCTTGTGGAAACATCCGGTTCGCCATGTATGTCTCCGCCCGGGAAAGATGTTCCGACGCATCAAGCTTCTGCAACTTGCCGGCGCCGTCGCGCTGCTCATTGTCGAGACGTATCGCGCGGCGGAGAGCTGCGTCAGTGGTTTGGCTGAACGCGATCGTGGCCAGAAGTATGACAATGGAAAGTGTGGCGAGTAGAGTTTTCATATTGGTAAAACAGGAAGTGCGAACGCTACGGTTAATTTACCCGAATGTTAGACGGAGAGGCAATTCCCGGGGTTGTACGCCGCGCGTCTCGAGTTCCTCTGGCACGACTGCATTGTTTCACGCAGCGCTCGCAAAGTTCGCGGAGAAGCAGTGGCCTTAGCTCGCAAACTCACGAAGAAGATGTTCTGTCGGCTCCGCGGACTCCGCGATCTCTGCGTTAAAAGCGACCCAGTAGTGCGGGACTCAAAACAGCGTGCGTGATAAAATTCCGTTTTCTCTTGGAGACAATATGAAAATTGCACTGAACGGGGCGACAACCATGCACGCCGATCTTGAGACGGACATACGGGCGGCCGGAGCGGCCGGATATGATTTGGTTGAACTTTGGGCATCTAAACTCAGAACCTACCTTGAGACGCACGCGATAGCGGATCTGCGTGCTCTGCTCACAGAGAACAAAGTCGAACCGTACTCGATAAACTCGATCGAGCACATAACTTTTCGACCTGAAGAAGATTACGAGCTGATCAAGGCCGAGTGCGGCGTACTTTCCGCCATCGCGGGACAACTAAACTGCCCCTATATCGTCGTTGTCCCCGGGAAACTGCCGGACGGAGCGACGAAAGGTCAGATCATCGACGAATCGGTCCGCGTCTTGAATGAGCTCGCCGATATCTCGGAGCCTTACGGGGTCTCACTCGCTTTCGAGTTTCTCGGCCAGACGGATTGCTCGGTACAGACACTCGATCTCTGCAACGAGATCATCGAGAAGGTTGATCGCAAAAGCATCGGGAACGTTATCGACACATTTCACTTTTACGCGGGAAACTCAACGTTTGAAGCGATCGACTCGATGAAGCCAGAGAAGCTTTTTATTTTTCACATCAACGACGCGGAAGATCTTCCTAAGGAACAGCTCACTGACGCTCAGCGGCTCTATCCGGGCGAGGGGATCCTTCCGATCGCCGAGATCAAGGAGCACTTCGACAAGATTGGATATGACCGAATGGTCAGTATCGAGATCTTCAGGCCTGAGTACTGGGGCCATGATCCATTCGAGGTCGCGCGGAAAGCGAAAGCCGCAACGGAGAGGGTTCTCGGACTGGGTCAATATGCGGCGGGCGGGAGCTGGTAGGTTCTGAACGGTTTTTAGCGCGGAGATCGCAGAGAACGCGGAGTATGCCCATCGACTTCTCCGCGTTCTCCGCGTTAAGAAAGTAATTTGCTATGAACAAAATCAAGATCGGAATTATCGGCACGGGCTACATCGGCAACGTGCACGGAAGAATATATACACGCGATGAGCGGACGGAAGTCGCTGCGCTCTACGACATAATCCCGGAACGTGCGGAAAGAACTGCGAAATCGATCGGCGGGAAAGTTTGCGAATCTCGCGAGGAGCTGCTGTCGAATTGCGATGCCGTCCTCATATGCGCGCCGAACAAGACCCATAAAGAAATCGCTCTGCACGCTATCGCCGAAGAAAAACACGTATTTTGTGAAAAGCCATTTTCGATCGGGATCAGCGATGCGGCGGAGCTACGTGACGCGGCGAACAAAAGCGGGTGTGCGTTTCAGGTCGGGCACAATCGCCGATTCGCACCCGTCTACGCCCATTTGAAGCATCTGTTGCAAAGTGACAAAGCCCACTCAGCGCACATAAAGATGAACCGGGGCGAGTTGAAGAATCCGATATGGACCGGCGATGTAAACGTTACGGGAGGATTTTTGTATGAAACCACGATCCACCTGTTCGACATGATGCGGTTTCAGTTCGGCGAGATCGAAGAACTCGTCGCATACGGATCGCAGCACGAATATCCCGAGCTGGACGAGTTTTCGATAATCTTCAAATTCAAAAATGGGTTCCATTGCACGTTCGCGTCGTCGAGCGACGCGAGCTGGCATTTTCCGTTTGAGAGGATAGAAGTATTTTGTCACCACCGCACGATCATGACGGAAGAGATGGAACGTGTACTGGATTCTCGGGGAATGGATGCGAATTTTGAAACGCAAACCTGGCACATGACCGAGAAAGAGGAACGATGGGGTTACGTCCAGGAAGATCGTGCTTTCATCGACTCGATCCTTGACGGGATCGAACCACCGGTGACGGCGGACGATGGCTTTAAGTCCGTCGAGCTTGTTGAATCGGTGTATTCCGCAATAAAGACCGGCAAACGAGTCAGATTCTAAATTTATAAGGTAGAAGGTAGAAGGTAGAAGGTAGCAAGGGTTAGCAACCGCGGTAGAGTGTCAGGCATCATTCACCGTTCACCGTTCACCGTTCACCGTTCACCGTTCACCGTTCACCGTTCACCGTTCACCGTTCACC
>JANMUW010000441.1:0-2172 GCA_031392105.1 Acidobacteriota bacterium
TGATTCATACGATCCGCTGAACTCGGCGAAGACGATTCCGATAGCGTTTACGAACACCGGTCTCGTCGGCCTCGACATTGGAGTTGAGACGATCGCGTTGTTTGAGAAAGCGCTCGAGGAAGCGAAGACGATCGTCTGGAACGGCCCCATGGGAATGTTCGAAGAGAAGCCGTTTGACGAAGGCACGGTCGCGATCGCAAAAGCGGTGGCTGATGCGACGGACAAAGGCGCGACGTCGATCGTCGGCGGCGGTGATTCGGTTTCGGCGGTCAACCACGCCGGTCTCGATGATAAGATCTCACACATCTCTACCGGCGGCGGAGCGACGCTCGAGTTTCTCGCGGGGGATGAACTTCCGGGCGTGGCGGCTCTTAACGACAAGTGATATCGATCCAAGAAGTATGAAGACTTTCTTTCTGGCCGCCTGGATTGTCACAGCTGCGATCTCCGCCGCGGGGCAGCTGTCGCAAATCGAAAAGGAATTTCAAACCAAGAAGGCGAGTTACACGCAGGAACATTTTGCCGAAGGTGAAGACGCAACGAGCGGTACGATTACCTCTTCTACAAAAGTCGAAACAAGATAGTGAAGATCCGCTCTATCTGGAGCGCATCGTACACAAAGGAGTTGCGGATCGAGGATTTTTATTTTGATGGGGAAACATTGGTAATGCTTCAAAGGCTGAAAGGCTCGAAGAACCAGTTGGTTACATTGAAGAAAGGCCGCAACGCCTCACTCACAAAAAAAGAGGAACTTCATTTTAGTAATTCAAAGCTCACTGCGTGGAAGGAAAACGGAAAAGGAGTTCCGAAATCTGATCGGCGATGGGCGGAGACAGAAAAGTCGATATTGGAGCATGCAAAGGCGGAGCGAGAAAACTACAACTGGTTGAAGGATAGCAACGAATGAGAAAACCCGTAATTGCAGGTAACTGGAAAATGTATAAGCTGCTTGGCGAAGCGGTCGATACCGCACTTGCCTTGAAGCCGCTGGTCGCTAATGCAAATCATTGCGAGGTTGTCATCGCTCCGGTCTTTACGGCGCTCAAAACAGTAGCGGACCGACTTGAAGGGTCGAACATACATGTCGCCGCGCAGAACTGTGCGGCCGAATCGAAACATGGGGCGCATACCGGCGAGGTGGCGGCCGACATGATCAAAGACGCGGGCTGCTCGCACGTGATCGTTGGACATTCAGAGCGACGCCAACTGTACGGCGAGACCGACACAACGGTAAACCTGAAGACGAAGTCGGCGATCCAGGCGGGCCTGATTGCGATCGTTTGTGTCGGAGAAACGCTAAGCGAAAGGGAGTCGGGCAGGGCCGAGACCATCGTCCAAACCCAATTAATCAAAGGCTTGGATGGTTTGACAGTCGCAGACACGGAACGTATTATTATCGCTTACGAGCCTGTTTGGGCGATCGGAACGGGTAAAACCGCGACGCCGGAGCAGGCTCAAGAAATGCACGGGGTCATCCGCCGAACGATAGCCGATACACACGGAAAGGGTGTGGCAGCGGCGATGAGAATTCTATATGGCGGATCGGTCAAGCCGGAAAACATCGGCGAGCTGATGTCACAGGAAGATGTCGATGGTGCCTTGGTTGGCGGTGCGAGTCTCGAAGCGAACAGCTTCGAAAAGATTGTGAATTACAGGTAGGTCAGAAATTGGAATACGTTTTATATACAATATTTTTTGTCGCTTGCATCGTTCTGATCGCGGCCGTCTTGTTGCAGCCCGGTAAGACCGACGCGGGTGCTTTGTTCACGAGCAATGTGTCGAGTGCGGCATTCGGACCCCGTGGAACTGCTTCAGTACTTTCGAAAATGACCATTGTGGCGGCGATCGTGTTCATGGTTACCGCCCTCTTGATCTCGATGCCGGCTCTAACCGGCAACGTGTCGGTACTGAGCGGTGCAGACGCTCCTGCTGAAGCCCCGGCTGAAGCTCCTGCCGCTGAGCAGGGGACCGGACCGGCGAATACGAATCTTGCGACCGAGGGCACAAATAGCGCGCTTATCGAACCGCCTGCGACAAATTCGTTCGAGGCTGGTGTGAACTCGGCGACGAATCCAGCTCCGGCGGCAAACGCGAACGCTCCGGCTAATAAATAGATCTTTTCAGTTTAGATAATTGCTGAGGTGGCGTAATTGGTAGCCGCGCACGTTTGAG
>JANMUW010000473.1:0-12947 GCA_031392105.1 Acidobacteriota bacterium
GGTATTCCTCGATCACCGCCCGATTCTGGTTTACCTTCATTGGGTAAACACACATGTGCTCGCCTTCGTACTCGAACTCACGAATCGATTTCTTGAACGCAGCCTGCAGTTTTCGGATCTGTCCAAAAAGAAGCTGAGGGAAGCGGAGTAAGACCGGAGTGTTTATTCCCCGTTTTGCAAGATCATCAACAATTTCTTTGACGTCAGCAGTTAGGTTGGCATTGTCAGGGGAATATACAACCAAATTTCCTTTGCGGTTGACTCCGAAATAATCGGCTCCCCAATTCTCGATACCGTACGTTTCTACGGTGCGTTCTATGACTGAGCTCAATTTGCCATACTCCCACTGCTGAATTCGACTTAGCGAAGACCTAAGGTGAAAACTTTAAGCTTAGTAAAAATCTAACAAAAAACAAAAAGCGAAACAACACAAAGTTTTTCGGCACCCTTCGGATCCGTAGAGATGGCATAAGCATTGCAAATCACTCTCAATTGAGACAGGAGCTTTTGGACAAGCTCACTTCCGACCCAGCTTTTATCGGCTGTTCGTAGGAAAAAGAAATCCAAGGGCATCAAACCTGTCAAAAAATGGTGTCAAATAGTGTCAGTTTGATGAGGTTAGAGATATGAACAGGAACGTGGAATCCGGTTTTTCATTGATAGAGTTGCTGCTCGTCGTTGTGATCATTGGAGTAATCGCGGCGATGGCAGTACCCGCATATCAGAAAGGCATGTGGGCGGCCGAGAACGGCGGTGCGTTTGGTACGATGCGTACGTTAGCATCTACGCAGGTTTCGTTTTATACGCAGAACAATCGATTTGGCCGGCTCGACGAGCTCAACACCATTCTGGGCGGTGGCGTGGGTACGGTTGTCGGTGACCGGCTTGTCCGCGGAAAATATGTCTTTGAGATGACGCCGGTCAGACCTACCAATACCGAACTCGTGACCGAGTATTTGATAAGTGCGACTCGCGACACACCCGGAGACGTCGTCTACCGGTATGAACTAAACCAGAGCGGTCGAATAATCCAGGTGTATCCAGTCGGAGCACCGGTAAACTAAGCGGTCGCCCAGGTACTATCTTAATCACCAAAGATGAATGTTTTTGAGAACCTGATCGAAGAGCTCAGGGATGAAAATCTGCTCGAGGCCACGATAATCGACCTGCCGGGTGCGGGACCGGCGGCCGCGGGCTACCGAGGAGCACGTCCACACGATTTCGAACGCGAAGTTGAGCGTTCCGAATCTATCGGGGACAGTGCTAACGGCCAAATCGCGACGAGTTCGGATCCTATTGGCGGGGCGGCAGACGAACGCGACTTCTTTCGTAAGCGCGCGATGGACGAGATATCGAGCCTTCAGATGGTCGAGCATGTGCTTTCGGGTATTGAGCGCGAGCACATGAAGATGGTTCCCGCCACTTATGACGACCTACAGGCAAAGAAGGCTCTTCATAAGTTTCTTCAAGTTCAGGGCGACTCCACGACCACAGATTACGCGGAAGCCGAGTTCAATTTAATGCGCGAGACCGAAACCTGGATGTCGGCGCTGTCCGCCCGCGACCGTAAGATATCAGTCGCAAACCTAAGGCGCTTTTGCGAAAACTCCCGTCCGGTTCTCAGCTCTCAAGCGCTTATAGCTCTCGCGCGGTTCTATCGCAATTCGACTTTCTCGGAGATGACCAGGGCGAAATTCGACTTCGTCATGACAAAGCTTTTCTCACGTGAGATCGAGGGTGAAAAGCGAAAGGTTTTGTTTGGCCGCGCTGAAATGATAGGCCATATTAGAACGCTTTACGCGAATTGGGCGAGCGTTGCCCTGTATTCTGCCGATGACGTTCCGCTAAAAGCCAGGGCTATAGTTGCAGGCTTTGAAGATCGCGTGGCAGAAGCTGAAAGCTCCTTGACCTTCGACCAACTCATCAACAACGATTTTTTCAAGAAAGTCCACGAATTTAAGGAAGCCACCGGGGAGGTATTCTTCACGCCTGAGGTTGTCGCCGCGACCATTGATTGCAATACAAAGGTAGGCAATAAGTTTGTTGATCTGATTCGCCTCGAGCGTGAGAGAACTAGCGTGGATAGCGTCGAGGAGAAATACGGCTACGAGTACGATCAGATTATTTCAGACGCGGCAGGCAAAACTATGCAGCTACTGGAGATCTTAAAGGGGCTGCCTTCCTCAGAAGATCAACAAGGGGCTGACCACTCAGGCCTCGGAAATAAGGCAGAAGTCAAAGTAAATACTCGGCGCCCTGCTAAGGAAGAGAAGGGGCCATGGATCAGTTTCGAATTGTTTGCGGTAAACAAATGGTTGCTGTTGGCGACCATCCTCGTGGTAATGGTAAGCAGCGGTCTCTACTTTTGGGCAAATCAGCCTTCAACTGAAACCTCGGCCGCGGAGAGCGCGGTGGACATCAGCCTCGATGGGTCGCCGCTAAAGGAGTACGTCAAGTCCGGCCGTGCGACATCAGAAACATTCTACGCAATCACACTACCGGTTTGGGACCAGCAGACGGAGGAGAAGAAACGTGAAATCCTCCAACATGCGCTGGAATTCGCAAACAAGAATGGTTTGAAAAACGTGCAGTTCGTGAACTTCCGGGGACGCAGTGCGGCGTTTGCATCTCAAAAGAAAGTGGAAGTACTAAATCCATGAGCGAAATGCGACATTATTGTCGCGTGCTCTCAACTTAACGCACAAGAATGTTGGAGCTCTCGGAAATCCAGTTTTAACGAAAACGACTCTAATACCAATTAAAAGTTAAATTACGTTCTTACTGGTGCAACGGCATACTCATTGCCTTTTCGCCCTACATGAGCGTTGTGGAGTTCGAGGTTTATCTCAAGCGACCGCGGTCCTAAAAAGGTTCGCGGTTTTCTTGTTTTCACGCTGGACGCGCGCAATCAAATTTTCGTATTAAGAACAACTATTAGGAGCAATTGATGAACGCAAAGAACGTATTAACGTTTGCTTCGGACAAAGGAGCGAAGTTTGTATCGGTTCGTTTTACGGACCTGCCCGGATCGTGGCATCACCTGACGTATCCCATTGGCCAACTGACCGAAGACTCATTTGAAGAAGGTTTCGGATTTGACGCATCAAGCCTGCGCGGTTGGGCGGCGATCAATGAGTCGGATATGTTATTGATCCCGGATCCATCCCGGTTCTGGCTCGACCCGTTTGCATCTGAGCCGACTATCTGCCTGATCGCTAACGTCGTCGACCCGATCACGAAGGAAGGATATGGCCTTGACCCAAGGTCGGTTGCCGTACGTGCCGAGAGCTATCTGAAGTTTACGGGTGTTGCTGACACGGTCTACTTCGGCCCCGAGGCGGAGTTCTTCGTGTTTGATCAGGTCAGCTATCACAACAATCAGCAATCCGCGGGATTCTCGGTGGACAGCGAAGAGGGACACTGGAACACGGGACGCTCCGGCGACGGAACCACGAATACCGGCTTCCACATTCGAGCCAAGGAAGGTTATGTCCCCGTAGCACCGCTCGACACGTTGATTGGAATTCGGAACGCGATCTCGCTGACCCTGGGAGAGGTTGGCATCGACGTCGAGTGTCATCATCACGAAGTCGCAACCGCTGGTCAGTGCGAGATCGATTTCCGCTTCTCGAACCTGCTTCATACCGCTGACAACGTCATGCTCTTCAAAAATGTAGTGAAGAATACGGCGGTAGCACACGGCAAGACGGCCACTTTCATGCCGAAACCGCTTTACGGAGACAACGGCTCTGGTATGCACTGCCACCAGTCCCTATGGAAAGACGGCAACCCACTTTTCGGTGGTGATCAGTATGCAGGTCTGTCCGAAATGGCGAAATTCTACATCGGCGGTTTGTTGAAACATGCGCCGGCCCTCGTTGCGTTTGCAGCGCCGACGACTAACAGCTATAAGCGGCTTGTTCCCGGATTTGAAGCTCCGGTAAACCTTGCTTATTCGGCCCGCAACCGTTCGGCAGCCGTGCGTATTCCAATGTTCTCACAGTCACCCAAAGCGAAGCGGCTCGAGTTTCGGCCACCCGATCCAAGCTGCAATCCGTACATCACATTCGCGGCACTACTTATGGCCGGGCTGGACGGTATCCAAAACCGTATCGATCCAGGTGAACCGCTCGACAAGGACATCTACGATCTTCCGCCCGAAGAACTCGCGAATGTCCCGAGCTTACCGGGTTCGCTAGACGAAGCGCTTCGGGCACTCGAAGCTGATCATGATTTTCTCCTCAAGGGCGATGTCTTTACGATGACCATGATCGACCGATGGATCACCTATAAACGCGAAAAGGAGATCACGCCGCTTCGACTGCGTCCTCACCCGCTGGAGTTCCAGATGTATTACGATATCTAGAATTCACCGTTTGGGAAATGAAAAACGCCTCGCGGGTTTCAACAATGCGAGGCGTTCGTATCTTTACTGTTGGCCTAGCTCATGTAGGCTCGTGACGTATAGCCGGTGTAATTGTCACTCTGGTAATCGCCCGTCGTCGTCGCGTGGCTTTGGCCGCGCGGTTCTTTTGGTTTTGCAAGGGCGACTGTGATCTCGCGGCCGTCGATCTCGCGGCCGTTAAGCTGTGCAATTGCGTTCTCGCTTTCGGCTTGAGATGCCATTTCGACAAAGGCGAAACCGCGTGAGCGCCTGGTGATGCGGTCTTCGATGATTTCGAAAGAACTTACTGATCCGACTGAGGCGAACAACCCGCTGAGATCCTGATTGGTTGTTTTGAAGGAAATATTTCCGACGTGTAACTTAACTGACATTTATTTTGTTTTTCCTTTCCCACTGCGGGAATGTATAGAAGCAGGTCGAAGCTGATCTGTCCTCGGAAAGTTAACTTTCTGTTGACGGGCCGGAATTCGGAACTCAAGAAAACTGAGAGCACTTCTGCGATGATGTAAGGCCTGCTCTCGAACTAATCCAGAAAACCGTTAGTGAAGAAGCGCGTCGTCGTGGGTGACGCAAGAGTAGGATTGAAATACTAAGATGCTCGTTCTTGCCCCAAATAGCAAACTAATTCTCGAGGCAACGCATTAAGAAGAGTTTAGGAAATTAAGAACTTATATAGCGTTCGATCATAGGCTTTAGCTGCCCGAAATCCAATGGCTTGTGCAACACATCGTTACACCCGGCATACCGGGCCCGTTGATCGTAGAACTCTCCGTAAGCAGTGACAGCGACTATCGGAACATCATCAAGTGCTTTGTGACGCCGGATCGTCCGCGCAGAGTCCAGTCCGCCCATGACCGGCATTCCCATGTCCATAAGAATAAGGTCCGGAGCTTCATCTAACGCCTTTTCAACGGCTTCGTAGCCATCCGCCGCCTCGATCACCTCGAACCCTTGCATCTCGAGAAGAATCTTCATCATTTTGCGCAGGTCGACCTCGTCTTCCGCGACCAGGACCTTTTGATTTGCATCATTCTTTGTCCAAAGCATAACCATGTACCAAGAACTTCCATGTCGATCTTACTTCAGTTTTTGATGCAATCGTTATACCTGCGTTCGGTCGCCAGTTTGCAATTTCAGGCATAAGATGTCAGTGTATATGCTTGCAATCCTACTCTCGCGTCTGATATTTGACGCGCTTTGTCTTTAACGGTTTTTGGATAAGTTTGAGAGCAGGCCTAGTTAGAACACCAGAAGTAGCTCTCAGAATTTTTGAGTATCCGAGATCCGGCCTTTCTTTTTAGAAAAGATCCCCAAGCCGCGCTCGACACTTCGTTGCAGATCCCGGCAGACCGGGAAAGGAAAAAACAAATGAAACTCTACGTAGGAAATCTTTCCTTCAATACATCGGCTCAGGAACTGACCGAACTTTTTGCCACGGTCGGAACTGTACAGTCGGCTAACGTTATCGAGGACCGGGAAACCGGCCGATCGCGCGGATTTGGATTTGTCGAAATGTCGTCTCAGGAAGAAGGCCAGAACGCGATCTCGCAGCTTAACGGAAAAGAGATCGACGGGCGTGAGCTCAAGGTCAACGAAGCCAAACCGCAAGAAAGCCGTAATGGCGGCGGTGGTGGTGGTGGCCGCGGTGGTTATGGCGGCGGTGGCGGTGGCGGCAGCCGTGGTGGTTACGGCGGCGGTGGCGGTGGCGGTGGCGGTTATCGCGGACAAAAGTGGTAATTGGATAGGCTCCGATTCGAGATGCCCCGGCTAACGCCGGGGCGTTTTTGTAACGCGACATTGACGATCTTCAAGCTCGAGCTATGGCAATAAATATTTTATCCTTGTCGCGCCGTCACGTACTGGGCGATCTCTACGAGCGGTGCGATTCGATCACGGCGGCGGTACCGGTGTATCTTGCCGGAGATGAGCCGACCTTACTCGGCCACGCTGACGAATCGCTGGGCCATTACGCGGATGCTTTCTCGTTTCACCTAGACACCGATTCTTGCAAGAAACTCTCCGCCGGTCAGTACACTTACATGATTGGCTACGATCACGCCGACCCGAAATCCAAGGGTTCGCGCCAACGGATTAGACTCACCTCTATCACGCTCAAGGGGCGCGAAGGCTACGCGAAACCTATTGGCAAGCAGCGCTCGGCCGAAGCTGCCGAAATAGCGAAGACCTAGACGGCGATCTTTCTCGACAATCACTAATTCGAATTGTGAATCTTCGCCGGGCTAGGGCAGTTCCTGTGGCGCCCGTGCAGTTTCACGTACTGCAATTTTTCAGTATTATTGAATTCGAGCCGCGGTAAACCAATACCTCGCTTGGAGAAATTAATGAGATCTAGTTTTTTTATGATTCTCGGCTTTGCCGGGACATTGATGATCGGAGCGTGTACGTCGTCGACTGTGGAGAAGCCTCAAGAGCAAGCAAACTCTAAGATGTCGGCAAATGCAGCTACCGGTACGCAGAATTCAAACATGGCGGCCGTGACAGACGGCATGGTTGTCACCCCTCAGGAAGCCGACGCCAACGGCGTCCCAACAGCTTCGTCGGATGAGGTCACGGCACCGAACCTCTCGCCGCAACTCAAAGCGAAAATGCAGAATATGAAGAGCGGCGAAGGAACGATCGACGCAGCCGCACTTGCAATGAAGAATGCTAGACCGGCGCCGGACAATTCCACGTTTACGTCGTATCTAACCGACGAGGGATACGAGATACGAACTTTCAAAAATCATCCGCAGCTATTGAAAGCGGAAAAACGGATACTGAATAACGGCGATCAAACATTGAAGATCTTCCTGCGAAACGGAAGTGTAATTCAAGTACCGGGGCAGAGGATACCGATTCTGTCGACAGCTCCCGCCGCTTCTATCGCCGACGCAGCGGGCGTTGCGGCAGCCCCGCAAAAGCAGGCCGCTCCCGGGTCAACTGGAGCGAAGAGCACGGTTAATTAAAATGGAAAAATTTAGCCTCATATGCCCGTGCTGCGAGGCAAATCTGACAATCGATGCGCAAACCGGTGCTTTACTTGCCCATGAGGAGAAAAAAAAGGTACACGGCTCGTTCGAAGATCTCGCGGGCGAACTTACAAAACAAAAAGAACTTCGGGAACAATTATTCGCACAGGAGATGTCGTCGGTGAAGGATCGCGAACGGTTGCTCGAAGAGAAATTCCAGGAAGCTTTGAAACGAGCAGATTCGGACGCTGATAAGGATAAACCGTTTCACAATCCCCTCGATCTTGATTAGGTACCCCACTCGTAGTGACTGCAACTTCAACAACCAAATCGGAGAATCAGGTGATCGTGGCGCTCGATGTGGAGACGGCCAATGAAGCTAGATCCGTCATAAGCGAGCTACGAGACGAGGCCGGTGGATTCAAGATAGGGCTACAGCTTTTCACGGCCGCGGGACCCGATTTCGTTCGGGAAGTTGCGGCCGAGCATCGCGTGTTCCTCGACCTTAAATTTCATGACATTCCGAACACCGTGGCCAAAGCAGGCGTGGAGGCAGCGCGTCTCGGCGTTTGGATGTTCAACGTTCACGCGAGCGGCGGCTCGGAAATGATGAGCTCGACGGTCAAAGCTGTAGAAGACGTCTGTGATCGTGAAAGCCTGATGAGACCATTTGTGATAGGTGT
The DNA here is from genome assembly GCA_031392105.1 of Acidobacteriota bacterium. GTDB lineage: Bacteria > Acidobacteriota > Blastocatellia > Pyrinomonadales > Pyrinomonadaceae > OLB17. The sequence goes on from JANMUW010000473.1 coordinate 8,058, forward strand.
GACGGTCCTGACGAGTTCGGATGCAAACACGCTTCGGGAAACAGGCATCGAACGAGGACCTGAGAGCCAGGTTTTGCATCTCGCAGGCCTTGCGGCAGAATGTGGATTGGACGGTGTTGTCGCTTCGCCGATGGAAATCTCTTCGATTAGAGACGCGGTCGCGAAAGCGGACTTTATGATAGTGACGCCCGGCGTCCGGCCTGATTTTGCAACGAACGATGATCAAAAGCGTGTAATGACACCACAGCAAGCTGTGTCGGAGGGGGCTGATTATATTGTCATTGGCCGTCCGATCTTGCAGGCAGAAAATCGCGTCTCGGCATTAAGAAGAATTCGAGAGGAAATAATTGCTTCTGATAAATGAGTAGAACCAAATCCCGATCCTCACAACGGAATATCTCGTATCGGTTGCAGGTACTATTAGTCGCTGGCGTTGCGTGTGTGGCGTTGACGGCGATGTTTTTCGCTTCGACACTACGAGCTCAAACGGTCGCCGCCGAAGCGAACGGATTTCGTATCGGCGAGCGCCTCACATACAGCGTTTCGATCGGGCATATCGAAAATGCTGCATACGCCGAGCTGTACTGCGTTTCGCGCGGCCAACTTGCAGATAAGGATGCGATCGAGCTTCGCGCAAAGTTTAAGACTCTCTATCTAGCTAGCGTTGCGTTTTTCTTGATCGACGAGTCCCGCACCACATTTGCTTCGCCGGCTACCGGTCTTCCACTTAATACGGTCGTAGCCCAGAACACTTTTGGCTTACCGAAAGAAACGGTTCAGAATTTTCTCGTGGCGCCAACTCCTCACGCGGACCTTCTTACGATGATCTATAAGCTTCGCCAAGCGGGAGGCGCGGGATCGTTGACGATGCAGGACGGAGATAAGATTTACCCTGTGACATTCCAACCGGGGCCGGCTGAGAAACTAAGGACTGATGCAGGAGAGTACGACACTATCATCGTTTCTGTCCAGAGCGAGTTTTTTACCGAACGCGGGATGACCGATGTCCGGGTTGCCCTAAGTACGGATGAGGCGAAGTTGCCTGTCGCGATCCGCTTTCGAACAAGCAAAGGGGAAGTTAGGGCTGGGTTGGCGAGTGTACAGACGATCGAACCGGAAGTAGTTGCTCAATCCGCGCCTGCTCCAGTCCGCACGCCTATGCCGGATCGAACACCTAAGCCGGTCGCCACTCCGACGCCATTCGTCGAGAATCAGCCCCTCGCTCTCGAATTGGCGTTTGAGCTCGGTGAGAGACTCGACTACCGAATGACGTCGGGAGGGCAGCAGGTAGCAATGATGCGCCTTGCGGCGAAAGAACGAAAGCAAGTGAACGGTTTCGACAGTCTTGTCCTGGAAGCGACGTTCTCCGACCTTCGTCCCGGCTCTCCGTTCGCTGGCGGAGATTTCGCCCGGGCATATGTCAATCCTGAAACACTAGCGCCGCGACAATTAGAGATGAAGTTTGCTGGATCTCTTCGCGTATTCAATAATGTTGTGACGTTCGAGCAAGAGGGAAGTGCGATCGTGATCGGCGGAAAACGAGTGGATGCTCCCGTCGGAACGCACAGTATTTTGTCCCTCCTGTACGCCGCAAGGTCGTTCAATCTGAAGCCGAGCCGTGATCTAAACAATCCTATAAACGATACCCGCGTCGCAGTATTTTGGGAATCGCAACCTTACATTTTTACCCTCCGCCCGTCCCCGGCCGAAGTTCTGACAATTGACGGTAAGGCAGTGGCCGGCCAGCTTGTCTCGGTCACTACAAAAAATCCGCTTCTCGATCAGCTAAACATCAAGGTTTGGCTAGGCAATGATGGTTCGCGTATCCCCTTGCGATTTATTATCGGTGGATATCAGGCCGACTTGGTAGCCGCTTCCAAAGTTTTACCCTAGGGATCCGTCCCTAACCGCCCTACACAAAAGTCGCCTAAAGCTCTAATTGAAATTGAAAGCGGTTTTCAATTAGAGTACACTTACTTCGAGAGGTGCTCGCCCAATGACAAAAATATTTATCATTCTTGCTTTGATTACTGCGTCGGTGTTTTCAACGTTTGGCCAAGTGGATGCAGATCGCGACGCCATAAAGCGTACAGCGTTGAACTACGCTGAAGGATGGTATGAAGGCAATGCCGAGAAAATGGAAGGCGCATTGCATCCACACCTCGCGAAGCGCATCGTTCGAACGAACGATAAAGGCCAGAGCAGCCTCGGTCAGATGACGGCACTCGAATTGGTGCAGGGTACGCGAGGAGGCTTCGGCAAGCAAACGCCGGCTGCTGAACAGCAAAAGGACGTGACCATCCTGGATGTGCTCGGCGGAGCGGCTACCGTTAAACTCGAAATGCGTGACTGGGTCGACTACATGCATATCGGAAAATTCAACGGCAAGTGGGTAATCATAAATGTCATTTGGGAGATGAAACCCAAAAAGGACGAAAAGAAAAACTAGTATGACATTAGCTGATCTGGCAAAAGGCGAATCGCGCAAGGTCCTGGCTGTTCATGGTGAAGACGTCGTCTCTCGGCGACTGATGGAAATGGGGTTGATCCCTGGCGTGGCGGTACGCATGATCAAGTCTGCGCCATTTGGTGATCCTCTCGAGATAAACGTTCGCGGATACAGTTTGGCTCTCCGACGAAACGAAGCGGAGTCGGTCGTGCTCGAAAAGGTTGCGACCAATGAATGAACGAAACCGAAATTAATTCTCACCTTACGATCGCACTTGCGGGCAATCCAAACGCAGGCAAGACAACCCTCTTCAATTCGCTTACCGGACTAAGTCAGAAAGTCGCAAATTATCCAGGCGTCACGGTCGAACGCAAAGAAGGCGTTTGGAAGCTTGGTGATCGTTCAGCGACGCTGATCGATCTGCCTGGACTTTACAGCCTCGACGCTACATCGCTCGACGAACAGATAGCCCGCGATGTTATCACCGGAAAGGTTGACGGCATTCAGAAGCCCGACGTTATCGTTTCGGTCGTCGACACGACCAATCTGGAGCGTAATCTTTATCTTGCAACACAGCTTTTCGAATTCGGCATTCCTGTCGTTATAGCTCTGACGATGATCGATGTCTTTGAGAAGCGAAAGCATGAGATCGATATTGACAGGCTCTCCGCAAGCCTCGGTGTCCCCGTCGTCGCTGTTAATGCGAAGGCAGAGAGGGGAAAAGCTGAGCTTGCGGACAAGGTGCTGGAAGCGGTCGGTAGGAAGGTAAAGGTTCCATACGAGTTGAACGGTGGCAGTCCCGCAGGAGATAACGCGAAGATCTTCGCAAGATACAATTTCATTTCGAGTGCAGTTCAGGAATCGGTCCGCCACAATGATAAGCGCGAGCATCGGATCTCCGAAAAGATCGACCGGGTTTTAACGCATAAAGTTTTCGGCTTGGCGATCCTGGTCTTAATCCTTCTAACGGTTTTTCAGGCGATCTTCTCGTGGGCGACTTTGCCGATGGATCTATTGGAGCAGGGATTCGGTGCACTTGGCGACGGCGTTCGATCGCTCTTGCCTGAGGGAATTCTCGCCGATCTGATCGTCGACGGAATCATCGCCGGGGTCGGCGGTGTACTTGTATTTCTGCCGCAAATCCTCTTGCTTTTCCTTTTTATTTCGGTGCTCGAGGATACCGGCTATCTTGCGAGGGCGGCTTTCCTTCTCGACAAATTGATGAGCCGGGTCGGACTCCATGGAAAGGCTTTCCTTCCGCTAATGAGCAGTTTCGCGTGCGCGATCCCCGGAATCATGGCGACCCGGACGATCGAGAATCGCCGCGACCGTTTCGCAACCATCCTTATCGCCCCGTTTATGAGCTGCTCGGCGCGTCTGCCTGTTTACACGTTAATGATCGGTGCGTTTTTCGCGGGGCAGACTGTGCTGGGATTTATTTCGCTCGGAGCGATCTTGATGCTTGCGATGTATACGCTCGGTATCGTCGTCGCGCTGGTAGTCGCGTTCATTCTGAAGCGAACGATTCTCAAGGCCCCGCCTCCGCCATTTATAATGGAGCTTCCGCCTTACAGGATGCCGAGCATCCGTACGGTGTTTCAGAACATGTTGACGCGTGCGTGGCTGTTCGTGAAACGCGCGGGTACGGTGATCCTCGCGATCTCGATCATTCTATGGGCGTTGATGTATTTCCCGAGAAGTAGTCAGCCGTTAGTTGTAAGTAGTCAGCCAGAGGCTGTCATTAACGACGAACAACCATCCACGATCAACGAACCACTTCCGGACGGCGAACAACTCCGAAATAGCTTCGCCGGCCGGCTCGGTCATTTGATCGAACCGGCGATTAGACCACTCGGTTTTGATTGGAAGATCGGCGTCGCGCTAATCGCGAGTTTCGCCGCACGCGAGGTTTTGGTTTCGACTTTAAGCATCATCTATAATGTCGGCAAGGACGAGAACGAAGAGTCTGAGACTTTGATATCCGCGATCCGAAACGCGAAAGACGATAACGGCAAACTCGTCTGGACGCCGCTGACGGCTCTGACGCTGATGGTATTCTTCGTTTTGGCGATGCAGTGTATGTCGACGATCGCGATCGTCAGGCGCGAGACTAACTCGTGGCCGTGGACACTTTTCATGGTGACTTACATGACCGGACTCGCGTATCTCGCGTCGTTCATCACATATCAGGGCGGGAAGATGTTGGGATTCGAGTAGGCGGAAGGTAGAAGGTAGAAGGCAAGAAGGTAGAAGGTAGAAGGTAGAAGGTAGAAGGTAGAAGGTAGAAGGTAGAAGGTAGAAGGTAGAAGGCAGAAAGCAGAAAGCAGAAGGCTTTGCTAACTGACCACTAATTATAAATGTTAGAACTTCAAAGTATCATTGCTGTGCTGATCCTGGTCGGTGCGTTGGCGTATGCGGCGACGATGTTCCTCCGCAAAACA
>JANMUW010000496.1:0-9286 GCA_031392105.1 Acidobacteriota bacterium
CACACCTTCAGCCGGTGTGAACGGGGCGATGACAAGCAGCTCAGCTACTTCACCAGGAGCGTAATCTTTCTTCGAAGGGATGATCTGGACTTCTTCCTGTTCAACGTTTCGTTTCGGGGGTTGTTTACCACCGGGAACCCAAACCGTAAACTCACTCTCGTTGAACCGCTCGCGATCATCCATCACCGTGGCGGTGATCGTGTAGCGTCCGCCTTGCTTCGCAATGAACTCACAAGTCTTTCCGGTTTCAGCAGACTTTAGGGAGCATGTCTGATCATCGACCGTGACTTCGCTCCAGGAGCCTTTTTCAAATTGCCAGTCTTTTAGGACAGCCTTAATATCTACATCGCGTCCTGCGATAAGTTTTCCGTCGATGTCGGTGACAATCGATTCGACGACGATCTTCTCACCCTTCTGAACGAAAGTTCTCGGCGTCTTGACGCCAACGTAGAGTTCCGCCGGATGGACAAGAAGATTCGTCGTGCTCGACCAGGTTTGTCGATTTACATCCTGGACCGAAGCCGAAGCGCTGATATTGTACGGGCGGGGAGGACTGACCGATTCGAAATCGATCTTCAGCAGATGCTTCCCGCTCGCGTCGGTCACGCCTTTGAAATTTTCCGTTCTTCCACCGCCACGAAAACCTCGTCCACTGAATTCGAAGCTTCCGTAATCGTAAATCCGCCACCACGGTACCCAGGTTCCAAAAGTATAATCCCCTCGATTGGGCGGCGTGTAGTTTGTCGCTGTTGCGGTAACGGTCCAGTTCGTCTCAGCATTCGCGAGACCGCCACCCGAATAGTATTTCGCTTCGACAGAGACATTCGCTTTTCCGCCGACGAAGTGCGGAGCTTCGCTTTCGACCTTCGTCGTTACTTCGAACTCGGGCCGACGGAATTCCTGGATCTGGAACTGATGCGAAAATGTATCGCCCGATACGCCGCTGTTCGTGGAGAGATCGATCCGCGTGTATCCGAGATTTGCGTTGTCGGGAAGAGTGAATTTGAAATCAAATGCGCCGAACGCGTTAAGGTTTCCTGTGCCTTTTGCGATCTCGTTGTTGCGCGCGTCCTTTACCGACCACGTCAATCCGCTCGCCGAATCGCCCAGGCTTTCAACGTCTCCGAGTTTTCCTCCCGTAACACGTCGAATGTAACCTTTGACGGCGACCTCTTCCTTCGGCCGGTACATCTGGCGGTCGTCGAAGACAAACCAGCGGAGCGAATCCAAATCGGGTTTTTTGTACCAGCTACCCGAGTCCTGCCAATAGTAATCCGAGTTTTCGGGCAGGAACGCGACGTCCTTCCCGCGCCGCGCGATCAACATGTTAGGGACACTTTGCGAACTGGGCAGGCCCAATCGCAGCAACCCGTTCGAACCGGTTTGATTCGTTTGGGATTCCGCGATCGCCTCGCTATCGATCTCTCTTCCGTCAGCGTCGAATGATTCGATATCCCCGGCGTTCGGCCCGCCGGTTCCCGTAACCAAATTCCAGGCCCAGTCGATCCATCCTTCTTCATTGCGGACTGCTTGCTGACTGCTGACTGCACCATTCGGATAGATTGAAAGGTCGACACCCGTCAACGGCTTGCCCGTGCGAAGCTCCGTTGCAAACGCGACGAGCTCGCTATTGTCGACGAACGCCTCGAGGCCGATCTGTGTCGATTGCAGCCAACTCACGACGTGCCACTGACGATCACGAGTCGTAACGCCGACGGGTTCCACGTCGACGATCACACTTCCGAATCCATCGTTCAGCGCCGGGGAAATATCGATCCTGGTCTCGACGAGTTCGTCTGGCTTGCTCGCGATCGCAACGACTTTGTCGGATACCAGCCGTCCGGGCATCGCCGGGCGCTTGCCGTCATCGTAATTCAGGCGGCGATAGTATTGCTGATATTGCGCCCAGTCCTTAGGATCGACCGCATACAGCCGAACGCGGGCCGACGAAAAGTTTGTCGAGTAGATCGAATACGACTTAGCGCCGAACGGATCGAGCACGACCATCGGGCCACCCTGGGCGTACAGATTCTGATCGGCCGAGCCGACCCGAATGATCGCGGACGCGGTTTGTCCGAGCGTTTGGCCGAACGTATCGGTCAGCGAACCGCTCACCTTGATCGTGTAATTCGTGCGTCCCTTTTTGACGCCCTGAAAGTAGAGGTTGTTTCCCTGCGGATAGATCTTGAGACCTTCGACAGCCGGTTCGACGGTGACCATCTCTTTCGTGAACTTCGAGGCGTCGATCGGGTTATTGAATTCGAGGTACCAGTCGTGGAATGGCGTGCAGTTCGTGTTCTGTTGCCAGCCGCAATAAGCCCTTGAATACTTGAACGGGCCGTACGTAGTAAATGAATAAGTTTGTGCTTTTTGAGTTCGAAGCGGACCTTCGGCCGAAGGCGTTCCCGCGTTGACGTTGATCGTGATCGAGGAAGCCGGTGGAAGAGCGTTCTCAGTCGAACCGTCGGCATTGACGGCTCTGAATGCGAGCCATCGCCCCGGATGAGCCTGTTTTGAGTGATAAGAAATATTGCCGTCTGAATCGATCTCAGCCTGAGTTGCGAGCCGTGTCGCGAGTTTCCGGCCTCCGCCTGTAACGCTGGTGGTCTTCAACACCGCTTCCGGATTGATCGCCTGATCGAAGGAGATGAACATCAGCGCATCCCTTCGCACGACCTGGCCATTTGGGATCATCTGCTCGACTTTTGGCGGCGGCGTCGTGAATGTCCACGTCGCGTCTTTTGCGAGTGTCTGGCCATTTGCCGCCTTCGTACCGGCCGGAACCCGTGCAGTGAACTTTGTCGCCATCGGGAAACGCTTGTCCGTATCGAACATCAGCGTCCGTGTTCCGAGCCATCGCCAACGTCCTTCAACCTGCGGAGTCAATTCGACCGGCGCAAATTTCGCGGCTTCCTCCTGCGATGTCACTGCGACCATCGGCTGCGAAAATGTCACGCTCAGATCGGGCGCAAGGGAGATCTCGCCTTCGGGTGAATACCGGACGATTTCGAGTGATGTCCCGGGGTTTACTTTGGGAGTTCCACGCCCTTCGTCCGACGGAAACTTGACCGGGAGCATCTTTCCGTTCTTTGGCGCTGGAAGGGTTCCGATCCGCTTGGCAAACTCCTGTTGATCGTCGGTTTCAGACTTTATGGCGGGGATGCGCTTCAAAAGGTTGGATGCGTCGGCGGCCGATAGAGGATCCGCCGGCGCTATCTGCTGCTTGACGCGCGTTTCCGCGCTCTCCGCTCCTTCACTCAAGTGAAACATCAGTCCACCAGGTATGTCTTTCATCCTGTTATTTCGTGCCTTCACGACGTTCTGCGCTTCCGCCAGTTGTGCGAACGGCACGAACATCGACCCGTAGATAGCAAATACCAACAACCCCGAAACGATTCTTTTCATCATCAACTCTTTTTCTGTTTTTAGTCTGAGCGAGCTAGTTTGGAGTGTCGAAAGGCAATGCTACTCCAAAACCGGTGAGGCGGCCAATTTCAATCAAGCTCGCCATCGAGCCGCCTGATGATTGAACGGGGGTCCGGGAATAACTTGCGCCGGCGCCGGCGTCTATGATTCCCTTGGGTGCGGATACGGTTGCAAGAGGCACCTAAAGTCGGCCCGTGCCATGCTACTCATCGGATTGACTTTCCTGATATACTGATTCCGGAATTTGCAACTTCTATAAATGCATCGTCGTAGAGGAGTTTGGCGAGATTTTTAGGCATAACTTTTTTAGGAGCGCGTAGATAAAATGGGATTGTGGCTAAGATTGAAACGGGTGTTTTTCGCAAGCACTGGTGCCGCTTTGGACAAGATCGAGAATCCGGAATTGGTGCTTCAGCAGACGATCCGAGATATGCGGGATCGAGTGCCGGAGCTGAACAACTCGGTGGCACAGGTGATGGCGACTGAACGGCTTCTGATCAAGAATACCGAAAATCTCGAGAAGCAGGTCGTCGACCTCGATTCGAAAATTAAGGCATCGGTCAAAATGGGGCGCGACGATATTGCGACCGCGTATATCGGCCAGCTTCAGCAAGCCCAGATGGACCTCGACCGCACCGGAGCTCAACTCGAGCACGCGTCACTCGCCTCCAAGCAAGCTCTCAAGGCCCGCGACAATTATGTCCTGAATATGAAGAAGCGCACCGCCGAGGCGATGCAGCTCATTTCGGCGGCCAAGCAAGCGAAGCTACAGGAGCAGCTTGCGCAGACGATGGAGACCTTCAACATCGGAGATGACGCATCGACCTTCAACGAGATGCGCGAAAAGATCGATCGCCGCGTCGCCGCTGCCGAAGCGAAGCTTCAGTTGGGTACGAGCTCCGTCGATACGCAAATGCAGGACATCGAACGCGAGGCAATGGACATCCAGCTTCAGGACAAGCTTCTCGAATACAAGCAGCAGATGGGATTGCTCGGCTCGGGCACGCCGGCTGCCGGCAAACAGATCGGAGCAGGATCCGGAGCAAAGAGTGAAGACGTGCTCGATCCGATCATCGTCAACGACACAACCGACTCAAACCGCTCGAACTAAGGGAAGGCCATCTACTTACCATCGAACGCTTCAAACTAGATCGGCATCTAGTAATTTATGGCAGATTTGGCGAAATACCAGCGGGACCTCCAACGATTTCAAACGAGCTACATGAAGGAAGCGGTCAAGGAACCGTTCAACTTCTGGGGACTTGCGGGCTTTGCCGTTGCCGCGGCTTATACGCAGAGTATCTGGCCGCTGCTGCTTGCTCTTATCGCCGAGGTGGTCTACATCATGGTTCTTCCTAACCTTCCGTATTATCGCCAGCTTGTGCAGCGGCGGGAGAAGCAGCGGCTGATGCTCGCCGGCAAGACTGCCCGCGAGAAGCTGATCAAAACATTTACGCCGCGCGAACGCGAGGCGGTGGAGTACCTTCGCTGGCTGAAGGAAAAGATCCAGGACAATTATAAAAAGTTCACCGGCGCGGGCACCCTGCCCTCGAATCTGAGAACACTCGATCAGCGCTGGGAAGATTTTGTAGACTTGCTCGACGTCTATCGACGCCGCAAGCAACATCTGAAATCGATCAACCGACAGGCGGTTCACAATCAACTTTCGCAAGCTTATCGCGCGGCCGAAAACGCAGGCGCTGATGAGAAGACAAAGCGCATCCAGCAGACGAATGTCGAGATCCTGAAACGCAGGATCGCCTCGTTTGACGAGATCGAACGCAGCGTTAAACTTGTCGAGGGCCAGCTCCAGTCGATCGAAAACTTCTTCAGTTATCTCAACGACGAGATCGTTACGATGTCGACGCCGGAGAAATTCTCGCTTCTCGATTTCGAGCAGCTCTCTGATTCGATCGCGATGACGAAGCAGATGCTCGATGCGACGGCGGATGAGGTCGGGGCTCTGGACTCGTACAATCGCCAGATGGGCAACTACGAGTTGCTGCCCGGATCGAATTCTTAAGAATCCGTCGGAACCGGCGCACTCCGGTGCGAAGTCTAAGAGTTTTTGCCCGCGAATTACGCGAAAAGACGCGAATAAGAACGTCCTTTTCGCATAATTCGCGGGCAAAAACTCTTAATAGCTTCTTCGGTGACGCCTACAGGTCCACCGTCGTCAGGTCGTAATCCCATTCGCGAGCCCATGCCATGTGGAAGTGGCTGGGTGCAAACGCGGAGAATCTGTTCCAGTCAAAGAATCCCTGCCGATCAGGTAAAAGTTTCATGTCACTCGAAAGATGCTTACTCACCTGCGGATCTGGAAAGAACATGAATTCCTTGTTTTGATACCGCTCCTGCCTTAGCTTGTGAATCACCGCCGTGAACGTGCTGTAGTAGGTCCCGACGAACATCCTTCCAGCGGCGCAGATCATTTGATTCAATACCGTAAGGGCGTTGAAGTCGGTGTACGGCAGTCGAAGAAACTCATCGCGGAACCCGTCGAAGATCAGCTCATCGATAAAGCGGAAGTCGAATCCGTCGAAGAGACTTTCCAGAAGCTGCTTCTCTTCCAGGCCATCGGTCGCGATGAGGATCGGGAGGTCTCGCGAAAACGCCGCACTGATGTAACTGGCGAATTCGCCGCTTCGGGCGGACGCCGCGTACTCGGGACGCAGCTTTAGAAAATCTCCGAGACGAATATGAACGGCATTATACTGACCGAGCTCGGAGATGATCGTAGACCCGAGCGATTCCAGCTCAGGCAAATATCTCAGCTCAACCGAACGCAGGAGCTTCTGTTTCTCGGGACGCGTCAATAAATAAAAGTAGCTCGGATTAGAAAGCCTCGTGTCAGTCCACTCGATCAGATCGAACCCGTTCAGCTCTTCGCGCGTCAGGGCTTTTCTTCCCATACCAAAGTGTTCGAAAATCATCGTCGATCCATACTTTGAGCGCAGCTCGTCCGTCGTCATAAAATGACTATGGGTATGTTGGAGCTCGATCTTATTCGCTAAATCGCGATCTATGTTAAAGACCCGACGGGTTGGGATCGTGACTAGATCTGACACCAGGCTTCGGGGGCTTTGCATCAGAGTTCCGAATGTCTCGGACCACTCGGGCATCGATGCAAACCCGGGAGGTGAGGAAGACGGGATCTCGAAATCGAAAAAGAACTCGCGGTCGAGAAAATTAGAAAGCGAAATGCAAAGGGTATAGGCGATGACGTGGGTGTTGAATCCCTCGGCGCCCTTGGAACAGTTTTCGAAATATATCATCGACAGTGAGGCCGATTGTATAATCCGGCACAACCGTCATCAACCGTTAAGGTTCGAAACCCTCGATCTGTGGAACTCCGGCTCGCGGCCGGATTGCGGCCTCCACGCGAGTCAACGGCTCGCTGGCTCTTTCCGGTTGCTCGGCCATGCGTTCGGGTTCTTTCGGCATGTTCAAATCACTGATCTGAAGAGTCAGGTTGTTGGCGTTAGACGCGTACGAAAGGCCAACTTCCTTCGTGATCTTGCCGCTACGGATCAAGTCCTCGAGCACTCGGTCGAACGTCTGCATTCCGTCGATCTCGCCGTCATTCATCGCATCGTTGATCGAGCGTCCTTCCTTCTCACCCATCTCAATGTACTCGCGTGTGCGCGAATTCGAGACCAGTATTTCGATCGCCGCGATACGGCCGCCACCGATCTTTGGCATTAGCCGCTGTGAAATTATCCGTCGGAAAGACTGCGACAGGCGTGTTCGGATCGGGCCCTCTTCGTTCTTCGGAAAGACACCGATGATGCGATCGATAGTCTTTGCCGCGTCGATCGTGTGCAAAGTCGAGAGGACAAGGTGACCTGTTTCAGCGGCTTCGAGTGCGACTTCGATAGTCTCCCGATCACGCATTTCGCCGACGAGAATCACTTTCGGTGCTTGTCGAAGCGCGGCCCGCAGAGCGAGCGCGAAGTCGGGTGTGTCGGAATGCAATTCACGTTGGTGCACTGTACCTAGTTTGTGTTCGTGAATGAACTCGATGGGATCCTCGATTGTCACGATATGATATTTCTTCGTGGAATTGATCAGATCGATGATGGCAGCAAGCGTCGTTGATTTTCCCGATCCGGTCGGACCCGTCACAAGTACGATCCCGTTCTTAAGTTCGGCAACGTTCATCACCGCTTCGGGTAGGTCAAGTTCCTTCCAGTTAGGCGGCGTCGTGGGAATTACACGCATGACTATGGCGTATGTCCCCCGCTGGCGAAATATATTCACGCGAAAACGACAGAGTCCCGGAACGCTGTACGATATGTCGTACGACCCTTTCTTGTCGAGGGTCTCCAGTCCTATCTCATTTCCCGCCAGCATGATGTCGGTCATTTCTTTTATCTGAGCCGGCTTTAGAATCTCGAGCCCGGGGATCGCAACGCTTTGAAGCTCACCGGTAAGCTCGACCTGAGGTGCCCGCCGCGGAGAAAACAGCAGATCGCTGACCTTGCTGTCAATCGCTAGCATTTGCCGAAGAACGTCGTGAAATGCGTTGATGTCGAGTGGAGAAGAATTAATTACGGGTTCGGCTGACGCGGTTAGTTGTTCGTACATGTGGAGTTAAATAGAAAAGGGTCCCGAGCGTGTGCAGATGGTTGAGGATGCCCGGAGCAAGGGCACTTTTATACTACTACTTACTCGAACGCATAGCAAAGATTTACGCTCCTTGCCCGAGCCTGAATTATCATTTAGAATCATGGATTTTAGACAGACGCCTGTGAGCAATAAGGCGTAAGAAAATTGAACTTCTATTTTTCAGGAACCTAATATATGAAACGAGTAGGAATTTTAACGGGACGCGAGCAGACGTTTCCCGAATCCATTATCAAGTCGATCAATGAAAAGGGCAGAGGCAAAGTCACTGCGGAAATGGTGATCGTCGGCGGCATCCGTCTTGACGAGCCGAAGAGCTACGATGTCATTATCGATCGCATCTCGCATGAAGTGCCGTACTACCGGGCGATGCTCAAGCGAATGGCGCTCGAGGGCACGTACATCATCAATAACCCGTTTTGGTGGTCGGCCGACGACAAGTTCTTTAACTTTGCGCTTGCGGCAAAGATCGGTGTCGCGATCCCGAAGACTGTCCTTTTGCCACAGCAGGATTACATCAAAGACATCACGAGCGAATCGCTGCGTAACCTCGAATTCCCGCTCGACTGGGAAGCGATCGTCAAGCATGTCGGCTTCCCTGCTTTCCTTAAGCCGCACGACGGCGGCGGCTGGAAAAATGTTTCTAAGATCCACTCGATCGAAGAGCTTTGGTCAGAATACAATCAGTCCGGTACGCTTTGCATGACCCTTCAGGAAGGCATCGAGTTCGACCAGTTCGTCCGATGCTATTGCGTAGGCAAAGAGAAGGTCCTGATCATGCCCTACGATCCTTCAAAGCCGTACCTCAGCGGGATGCAATATGTAAACGTGGAGAATTACCTTACTCCCGAATTGCACAAGCGGGTTGAGCAGGATGTCATCACGATCTGTAAAGCTTTGGGATACGATCTGAACACCGTTGAATTCGCTATTAAGGATGGCATTCCATACGCCATCGACTTTATGAATCCGGCACCCGATGCCGAGCTCGCATCGGTCGGCGAATACAATCATCGATGGATCGTCGATAACATGACCGACTTCATTTTGAAGAAGCTGGAAGAAGGATTTGAAACACCTGAGTATCGATGGTCGGCAATGTTGAATCCGGCTGAAAAACAGGCCAAGGTTAAATCCCCGGGCGTGAAGCCCGCCGCTAAAAAAGCCAGCAATAAAAAGTAGAAAAAGTGAAAAGGTGAAAGGGGTAGAGTGACATCACTCTACCCCTTTCACC
>JANMUW010000505.1:0-13093 GCA_031392105.1 Acidobacteriota bacterium
GTCGCGACCGACCTGCGGAAGGCGTTTGATCTCTTCGTTCGTCACCGTCTTTCGAATACTCCCGTCTTCCGTCTGAAGAGTCGCGGCGTCGGCTTCAATAGTCACGACCTCGCTGATGACACCGGCGTCGAGCTTGATGTCCTGACCTTTCGTCGCTTCAGCGTCGACCTTTACTTCATCGACGACACTTTTCTTGAAGCCCTCCTTTTCGACACTTATCGAGTAGATGCCTGGCGGCAGCGCAGAAAAGCGGTAAAATCCTTCGTCACCGGACTGGGCCGTCTGAGTCTGGTTCGTTTCTTTATTGACTAGCGTGACCGTCGCTCCCGGGACCACACCGCCACCGTTGTCGGTTATGACGCCCTGGACACCAGCACGAAACTGCGCATTTCCGTTCGTCGAAAAAAGCATTACCAGTAGCAGACAGCCGATTAGACTAGCTAGCCCGAAAATAGTTTGCCGCATAAGATTCCTCCCAAGAATTGTCGTAAAAAAGCCCGAAGAGTTGTTCGTGGCCAAGCCCCTTTTTTTGGAGATGGGAAAGCTAAATGGGACTCGATCCGGTCAATAGGTAAATCGTTTTAGTAAATCGTTTTAGTAGCTTTATAACACCCTTCGATTTTCCTTGTCAACAGATTTTTGTTGTTTCACTAAACCGCAGCCATTATTGAATATTCTACAATTGGTAATACCAATTTGGCTCTTCTCGGCTTTCGGCGACGCCCTTGATTTTGAAACTTACGCTGTGCCACTATCACTGCCATGCCCCGCAAGCCTAAAATCAGCGATCATTCGACCGGTGCAAAGTCTCCGAAGGTCGACGGCGTCAGCCTCAAGCAGTTAGCGGCGCACTTGAATCTATCAACCACCACGCTGTCTCTCGTCTTGAACGACGCTCCGACTGCCGGTTCGATCCCGCAGGAAACGAAAGATCGTATTTTTTCAGCGGCTCGCGAGTTGAATTACAGACCGAATTATCTTGCTCGCTCTCTTCGCGTCCAACGGACGCACACATTTGGCGTCATCGTGCCCGAATTAAGTGATGGCTATTCGTCGATGGTCCTCAACGGAGTCGAGGCGGTACTTTCGACAAAGGGGTATTTCTATCTGACTGCTAGTCACCTTCACCGCGAGGATCTTCTTGTTGAACTGCCGCGAATGCTCGCCGAGCGCCAAGTCGAAGGTGTGATCGCCGTCGACACTCCGATCAGGTTTGAACCGAACCTTCCGACCGTGAATGTTTCCGGACATGAGGATGTTCCGGGTGTCACGAACGTGATTCTCAACCATCAGCACGCAGCCGAGCTGGGGATCGGACACTTGTACAACCTCGGCCATCGCCACATCGCGGTCATCAAGGGCCAGGAGTTTAGCTCGGATACAGTGGTGCGGTTTGAAACGATCCGGGAGGCGGCGGCCAGGCGAAAGATCCCGATCGATCAGCGGCTGACGATCCAGCTGCAGGGAGATTCACCCTCGCCGGAAGTCGGCTACTCCGCAATGAAATCGCTCCTGGCAACCGGCGAGAAATTTACGGCGGTGTTTGCTTTCAATGATATTTCGGCGATCGGTGCGATCCGCGCACTTGAGGAGATGGGCCTGCGTGTTCCAGCCGATGTTTCGGTGCTCGGATTCGACGACATCTATGCCGCGGCGTTTCACAACCCGGCCCTTACTACAATTCGCCAGCCACTTTTCGCGATGGGAAGCCTTGCGGCGGAGACGCTGCTCGGGCGTCTGAACGATGGTGAAGGTGCGAATATCCCGGAAGTCCTGAGCGTCGAGCCGACGTTAGTTGTGAGGAATTCGACGGCAAGGGTGATGACGAATTAATCGCAACATCGGGTTTTAAACGCAGATATCGCGGAGAGAGCAGAGAAGATTTTTGCTTTCTCCGCGTTTACGACCGCTCATCTCAGCATCGTTATCTCTCTAACATTCTCCGGCAGTTCGACGCGAATCCGCTTCGTCGCAGCGTCGTATTTGAAATCAAACTTTCGGGTGTCGGCACGTATTTCTCGAGGCTCGCTCTCGACGCCGATTACTTCCAGGTAGCGGATACGCTGTCCTTTGAAATTGCCAACGCGTGCGATCCTCAACCTTCCTTGAACGTGCTCGACGCCAACTTGTTGCCATGCACCTTGGCGATAAGCATATCCGTCCCCTGCATCTTGATAGATCTCGGCGATCTCGGTTTTCCCCGGCTCAATTCCTGCCGCGATGTTTAACGTGATCGCCACGTTCGCCATTTCACCCGTGTGCTGAATCACGTCTTGCGTCGCAACGACCGCACCGGAGCGCACGAAAAGCGGAAGCCTTTCGAGAGGTGCGTCGACACGGTGCTGCTTGCCGCCTTCGAGTCGTTCGCCTGTCCACCAGTTGATCCATGCAGCCCCGGCCGGTAGGTAAACATCGCGATTCCGCATTCCTTCTTTTACGACCGGGGCGACAAGGACATCGGCTCCGACCATGTATTGATCGCTGATCAGATACGTCAGTTTGTCATTGGGAAATTCATACCAGAGCGGACGCATAACCGGCTGGCCGGTGCGTTCATGGTCGTAGAAAAGAGAATAGAGATACGGTAGAAATTTGTATCGCAGTTCGATCGACGCGCGATTGATCGGGGTGAACTCGTCGCCGTACTCCCATGGTTCTTTGTTGCCGGCCCAGCCGACGGAGTGCGAACGAAGGAACGGAGTCAATGCCGCGGCCTGCAGCCAACGCGTGTAGAGCTCGCCGCTTGGGCGATCGTTGAATCCACCAACATCGCCACCGACGAATGGCACGCCTGACACACTGAGATTAGTAAGCATTGGGATTGACAGCGCGAGCTGATCCCAACTGGCGTAATTGTCGCCAGTCCAAACGGCGGAGAATCGCTGGATGCCGGCGAAGCCGGCACGCGTCAGAACAAACGGACGTTTCTCCGGACGCAGCTTCTTCACATTCTCGAAAGTCGATCGCGCCATCTGCATCCCGTAGACGTTGTGATAACGGCGATGCGTTCCGGGAAGGCCGTCGCCCGCATGCGGCGTATCGTATGGGAATGTTTTGTCCGGATGATGAAACGTGTCGGGCTTCGATGTCTTGTCGGTAAGAAAGACGCCCGGCTCATTCATGTCGTTCCAGAATCCCGCGATGCCTTCGTCAATGTGTCCTCGGAATTGCGATCCGAACCAGTCGCGCGCTTTCGGATCCGTGAAATCCGGAAACGCCGAAGCCTGCGGCCAAACGTTTCGGTTGAGTTCGCTGCCGTCCGGATTTTTTACAAACATACCGAGACGTTTTCCGTCCGCGTAAGTTTTGTAGTTCGGATCTACCTTGATGCCGGGATCGATGATCAGTACTGTCTGGATGCCATCGCCTTTCAGATCCGCGACGAGTTTTTTTGGATCGGGAAAGCGAGTCTTGTCCCATGTGAAAACGCGATAGCCGTCCATGTAATCGATATCGAGATAGATCACATCGAGCGGTATCTTTCGTGAACGAAAACCGTCAGCGATCTCGCGAACACGCTTTTCGGGAAAGTATGACCAACGCGATTGCTGATTACCGAGCGCCCACATCGGAGGCAGCGGCGTTTTGCCGGTTAAGTTCGCGTAATCCTCAAGGATCTTTTTTGGCAATCTTTCTTTTCCGCCGGTGAAGACGAAGTAGTCGAGCTCGCCGCCGTCCGCACCGAATGAATACCGGCCCGGTGAAGTCTTGCCCATGTCGAACCATGTTCGAAACGTGTTATTAAAGAATAGTCCGTACGCTTTACCATCCCGCAGCGCGTAGAAGAATGGTATCGATTGATAGATCGGGTCGGTGCCGACCGGATATGAGAACGTATCGGTGTTCCAGTTGACTATAAACTTTCCCGTCCGCGACATCTCGGCGAATGCTTTTTCTCCAAAGCCGTAATAAGTTTCGACCTCGCCGTTTCGCACCTTCGTCGATTGGATCTCACCCGTGTCCGGATCGAACATCATAGGGCGCGACGCGTCATCCCCGACAACGAGATCACCGGCCGCATCGAAGACGCGAATCGAAAGTGGAGCGCGGCCTATGATGACCTTTGCTCCCTCGAAATTCGAAAGCGTTACTTCCGATCGCGTCTGCGTGAGTTTTGTGACCGGCGTATGGCGGTCGAGCGAATAATTGATCGCGTACGAGAAGTCGCGCTCGAAGACTCCTTTCGGAGCAACCCGGATACGGATCACATTGATGTCAAAAAACTCGATCAGAACTTTTGCGCGGCTTGTGGTGTCGAGGACAATGGCGTTCGTTTTGGTTCGCGTCACGCGTGTGACGCTTCCCGGCGTTTGCCAGGACGCAAAAGTATTCGTGACGAAAAAAAGAAGGACTATTAAGGAGACGCCGAGATGAACGCGAAGCAACAATGACGATTCTTTTTTCATGACTTTTTGACGAAACCGACGCAGCTCCATATCATTACCACCAATTGGTTAAGCGGATGTGACAATGACGGAAAGAGCGGACCGTTTACGATTGCTAAAATACTACACACTTTTCGGGTTCTTCGTAATCGGTGTCGTTACCGTTCTGCTTGGACAGGTCCTGCCTATTCTTTCTTCGCGACTGGGATTGAACGATGCTGAAGCGGGCTCTCTTTTTCTCGCGCAGTTCGGCGGCTCGCTGTTCGGAACGTTGTTCGCGGTCAAGCATGCGCGACGTTACGGATTCGTCGTGACGACACTTGTCGGATTGATCTTCATGATCGCCGGCCTGCCCGGATTGAACTTCTCTAACTTCATTGTCTGCTGGAGCGCGATCTTCGTCTATGGCGTCGGACTCGGGCTAACGATCCCAGCGATCAATCTATTGACGATCGAAACGACTCCGGCGGAGCAGCAATCTTCGTCCATCAATCTCATCAATTTTGCGTGGGGGATCGGAGCGATCTGCAGCCAACCTTTTGTTTTGACGATATCGAACGGCGAGAGCCTGGTGATGGTTACGCTGCTCCTTGATCTTGCGCTTCTGGTGCTGGCGATTTGTTTTTTCTCATCCTCGCGCGGGTTCGTCGATCATAAGGCCGACGAGCCTTCTGTGGATATGACGAATCGTATCTGGCATCGTCCATCGGCCTGGTTGTTCATTCTCTTCGGCTTTTTTGTGATCGGGATCGAGTCCGGTCTTGGCGGCTGGCTCACAACTTATTCCGAATCGCTGCCGTCTCGAAGCATCAATCTGACGGTGATCTTTTTCTCGTTCCTTGTGTTCGGGCGCGGCATAGCGTCCATCGTATCGCGGCATTTATCCGAGGGTTTGCTGATATCGATATGTTCCGCGACGCTGATGATCGGTATCTTTCTGATAGTTTTTGGCGAAGGCCTTGCGACTGTCGGCGCCGCGATCGCCGGGCTCGGAACATCGGCGATCTTTCCGACGAACATGGTCCGCTTTTCAAAAATATTTGGCCCCACCGCGACACGGCGAGCGACACCGTTGTTCATCAGCGGGATCTTGGGTTCAGCCTCGTTGAGCTGGCTCATCGGCATCGTCTCGACGAGCTACGGCAGTTTGCGGATCGGCATAGTTGTTCTGCTGATCGCCGCTGCAGTTGTGCTTATCCTACAAGCTGCGATCGTCTTGGTGTTTCGCAAGGCCCTTTAGATTTCGCTTCGCTCTTGAGCACCGACGGTGCGATCGAAAAAAACGGCGCGAGTTATCTGGTAACGGTTCAATTTGAATTTCACGCCGGTGGAGGGCATATGCGACGCCGTGCAATCACTGATTTCTGTCTTTCTTATTCCGTGTCATTTCCGTGTTTTCGGTGTATTCCGTGGTTATCCTGCAGGCCGGAACCACTGAATACCTGGAAAACACAGAGAAAGTTGAACAAGAACCCGGAAAACACGGAGAAAGCGGAACAAGAATCAGCCATTTTTCAAAATGAACTACTACTAGCTATCTGTAGCCAAGACAAATTAATTTTCAAGAATTCACCTTCAGCTCGAGACAATTTAAAATCGGCACTCGCGCGCTCTATACTTGCAGTCATATGTCAGATCCAACCGGTATCGAATCGGTTCTTCAGGAATCGAGAATGTTTCCGCCCCCCAAAGATTTTGCGGAGGCGGCTCAGGTAAAGAGTTTTGAGGAGTACGAAAAGCTCTATGCCGAGGCGGCGGCGGATCCTGAAGCATTCTGGGCTAAACAGGCTGAGGACCTCCACTGGTTCAAGAAATGGGACACGGTGCTCGAATGGAACAAGCCGTTTGCCAAATGGTTTGTTGGCGGCAAACTGAACATCTCATACAACTGCCTCGACCGGCATCTCGATCCATGGCGAAGGAACAAGGCCGCGATCATATGGGAAGGCGAGACTGGCGAGATCAAGACGATAACTTACCTGCAGCTCCATCAGGAGGTGTCGAGATTTGCGAACGTGCTGAAAGCCCTCGGGGTCCAATCAGGTGATCGTGTTGCTTTATACATGCCGCTGATTCCAGCGCTCGCGGCTGCAATGCTCGCTTGTGCCCGGATCGGCGCCACTCACACGGTGATCTTCGGCGGATTTTCGGCAGAGGCGATCAGCGATCGCGTGAACGACGGTCAGTGCAAATTGATCGTCACGGCCGACGGCGGATATCGGCGCGGAAGCGAGATCAGGCTCAAGGACATTGTTGATGAGGCTGCGGCGCATTGTCCGACCGTGAAACATGTCGTCGTATACCAGCGCACCGGTTCGAAGATCTCTATGAAGCCGGGACGCGATCATTGGTGGCACGAGCTGACGAAGACAGTTAGCGCCGACTGTGAAGCTGAGCCGCTCGACTCCGAACACCCGCTTTACATTCTTTACACATCGGGCACTACTGGTAAGCCGAAGGGAATTCTTCACACGACCGGCGGCTATCTTACTCAGATCGCGTACACAACAAAGCTCGTCTTCGATCTCAAGGACAACGACATTTACTGGTGCACCGCCGACATCGGCTGGGTTACCGGCCATAGTTATGTTGTCTACGGCCCGCTCGCATGCGGCGCGACAGTTTTCATGTACGAGGGTGCGCCGAATCATCCGGGACCGGATCGGTTCTGGGACATGATCGAGCGTCACAAGATCAACATTCTCTACACGGCTCCGACCGCGATTCGCGCGTTTATAAAGTGGGGCGAACAGTATCCTCTCAAACACGACTTGTCGAGCCTGCGGCTTCTCGGAACGGTTGGCGAGCCGATCAATCCCGAAGCATGGATGTGGTATCACGAGGTGATCGGAAAAGGGCGATGCCCGATCGTCGATACGTGGTGGCAGACCGAGACGGGCGGGATCATGATCTCGCCGCTTCCGGGTGCGACGCCAACGGTGCCCGGCACGGCGACGAGGCCGATTCCAGGAATAATCGTCGACATCGTCACCAAAGCCGGAAAGTCCGTTGGTGAAAACGAGGGCGGTTATCTCGTCATTAAACATCCATGGCCTTCGATGCTCCGAACACTTTGGGGCGACGACGAACGCTACAAACAGGCCTACTGGTCTGAGATTCCGCCCAACTATTTCGCCGGCGACGGAGCGCGTCGCGACAAGAATGGATATTACTGGATCATGGGCCGCGTCGACGACGTGATAAACGTCAGCGGTCATAGGTTGGGAACCGCGGAGGTCGAATCGGCGCTCGTCTCGCACGAGGCCGTCGCCGAAGCTGCGGTTGTTGGCCGTCCCGACGATATAAAAGGACAGGCGATCTCGGCGTTCGTCACGCTTGAAGGCGGGCGAAAGGGAAATGAGGATTTGAAAGAGGAGCTTCGACGGCACGTCGCGAAAGAGATCGGTGCGTTGGCGAAGCCCGACGACATTCGATTCACCGACATGCTTCCGAAGACACGTTCGGGAAAGATCATGCGTCGCCTTTTAAGGGAACTTGCGACGAGCGGCAGCGTGGTGGGCGATGTCACGACACTCGAGGATTTTTCGGTGCTCGAAAGGTTGAGAGAGGATGAGGAGTAGAGACTGGAGCGCATAGCGGGTTGTTTGCCCCGTGCATGAATTGCCTCTGGCTTCAGCCGGAGGTAGGTAAATCCAGGACTGGCTTTGAGCCGAACCTAGAAAAAGCGAATTCCTTAAGGCTTCAGCCCCAGCGCCTCAACATTGATTGGGCTAAAAGCTATAAGGAAAGTTCTTCCATTACAGTTGGGCTAAAAGCCCAGCTTAAGGTTTCGAATACCTCCCGCTGAAGCGGGAGGTATTCATGCTATGCGCGAGGCATTCATGGGTGTCTAAGAGGTGGGACTCACGGTCAGTTTCAGACCCTAATCGAATGCGGGTTGATTTACGATGTTCATTTTGATTTGATTGGGGAATGAAAGAAAACCTAGAAACAGCAACTCTTGCTGCCGGATGTTTTTGGTGCGTTGAGGCGGTCTTTGATGATCTGAAAGGTGTCGAGGATGTCGTCTCCGGTTATTCGGGCGGGCATACTGAGAATCCTACGTATCAGGAAGTTTGTTCTGAGACGACGGGGCATGCGGAGGTTGTGCAGATCCGGTTTGATCCGGATGAGCTTTCGTTTGCAGATCTGCTCCGCGTTTACTTTACCGTCCATGATCCGACGCAAATGAATCGCCAGGGGAACGACATTGGGACATCATATCGTTCGGCGATCTTCTATCACTCGGATGAACAGAAGCGTGTTGCCGAGGAAGTGATCAAAGAAATTACGGACGAAGGAATCTACGACAAACCGATCGTTACGGAAGTGACGCCCTTCGACAAATTCTGGCCGGCGGAGAATTATCACCAGGAATATTTCGCAAACAATCCGAATCAACCCTACTGCGCAGCGGTAGTCGCACCGAAGGTCTCGAAATTCAGGCAGAAGTTTGCGGACAGATTGAAGAAATAGCGGTAAGTGGTAAACGGTAAGTGGTAAGTTTGTGCTGACATCAACTGATGCAACCAGCGCGAACTTACCACTTACCGTTTAGCGTTTAGAGTTTTCCGAAAAGCATCAACACACCGATCACGATGAACGCGACGGCGACGATTCGCTGAAGCCATTCGACCGGAATGTACTGGCTTAGCAGTCCACCAAAAAGAACTGCAAGCAAAGACACGAATACGAGTGCGAGACTTGCTCCGAGAAAGACCGCGAGCTTCGAATCGGTATTCGCTGTCATCGTGATGATAGCCAATTGTGTTTTGTCGCCAAGCTCGGCCAGGAATAGAGTGACGAACGCGGTGCCGAAGATTTTCCAGTCCATGACGTAAGTCTATCCGAACTTGGGAATCCATTCCTAATCAGAACCACCGAGCAATAATTCAATATGCTTTAGCAGGCCAAGCCGGAAGTACTCGCTTCGCCGTTCTGCAGCGCCTTCACGCAGCGTGTCCGTTACAAGGCGGAATAGTTCACTGTATTTTTTCTCGCTGCGGAGTCGGCGGAAGATGGGATGCAACGCATCAAAGACGGCGGACACCACGTCCTCGGTTTCCGCAGACGCATTGATCCGCACCTCGCCGTCCTTGTAGACGAGCGCCTGCCCATTAGAATCCATAAACGGATGGTCTTCAGCGATTGCGTCACATGCCAGCCGAAACGCGGACGCAAAGCTGAGATTTCCCTTCGCGAGAGCTTCGTCGATCATCTTCAGAATCTCTGACAGTGCCGCAAGCAAAAGAGAATTTTCGCTGTCCCGGCTGTTCATGACGATCTCGAAACCTTTCTCGCCGCGGACCGTTCCTCCGCGACTCGCCGCGAGCTCGCGTGCCTGTGCAATGATCGCTTTGTCGACGAATACGGATCCGTCGTCATGCCCGGCATAACCTTCGACGGCCTTGTAGACGTGAATGCGGCCATGCGGTTCTCTGGCCCGGATCAGTATTCGCTGAAGGGCGCTGTCGCCGTGAGAGATTCGCCCCGCGATGTGATCGTACTCACGAGCCGTGATCGAGTTCGAGTCATTGAAAATAATATCCGCCTCATAGCTGCTGAGCTCGATACGAATGCTGCCAACAAACTGCAGCCGGCGCAGATATCGCACGAGTGCTCCAACATTTACAAAGGATGTGTTCAGATTTTGGTGAATCGGTTGCTTTTTCATAGGGCGTTACTTATCGTTTCCGAAAAGTACGGCGCGGTCTCCGTGTCGAAGTAAATCTGTCGTCCAGTTTCGTGAAACTGCGACCACCGAACACACGACATCACGGAAAGCGCTTTCGGACCCGCTCTTATTGATTTGGTGACAGTAAAGACCGAATGCCGAAAGAGTTCCATTGCATCTTTGGATTTTTTCGTTCAAAATTCGCTAAACACATTTCCCGGCCGCTAATTCCGCGGCATCCTGTCGAAAATTTTCTTACATTGAACGAACCGAAAAGCTATGAGCACATCTCTTTTCCGTAAAAAATCCATTTCACAGATCCAGGCCGATGCCGCCGCGGGAATGAGCGATCATGCCCAAGATGATATGGGCGGCGACGGCGGCGGGCTGCGGCGAACGCTGAAGCTTCGCGACCTGACGCTTATGGGCATAGCCGCGATCATCGGTGCGGGAATTTTTGCGATGATCGGTGGTGCGTCCTACCGTGGCGGGCCGGGTGTTATTTTTCTCTTCATGTTCTCGGCGATCGCCTGCGGTTTCTCGGCTCTGTGCTACGCCGACTTTGCATCGCGCATCCCAGTCGCCGGCTCTGCTTATACGTATTCCTACGCAAGTTTCGGCGAGCTCTTCGCGTGGATAATCGGTTGGGACCTGATCGTTGAATACGCCATCGGCAACATCGCGGTCGCGATCTCGTGGAGCGATTACTTTACGCGTCTGATGGCCAGTTACAATTTGAAGATCCCGGCCTTCCTGACAATGGATTACCTGTCTGCATCCCGAGGATTCGCAAACAACAACGAAGCCGTTTCAGCTGCGTTGAGCCAGGGTCACACGCTTGATACTCTTAGCGTAATGAAGGGCGACGACCTGCTCGCGATCTCGGACAAGCTGACGACAAGCAATGTCGAGGCGTACGCGGCATGGACCGGAGCCCCGATCGTCAGTGACTGGCGAATAATCGCGGACGTGCCGGCACTGGTGATGACGCTGCTTATCACTGCTCTCGTCTATATCGGGATACGCGAATCTAAGATCGTCGGAAACGTAATGACGATCCTAAAGATCGGCGTGATTCTGCTCGTCATTGTCCTCGGAGCCATGTTCGTCAACACCGATAATTGGACACCGTTTTTGCCTAACGGTATCAGCGGTGTGATGACGGGTGTGGCCGCCGTCTTTTTCGCTTATATCGGATTTGACGCGTTATCGACGACTGCCGAGGAATGTGAAAATCCGAGGCGTGATCTGCCGAGAGCGATGATCTACTCGCTTGCGATCTGCACGGTCCTGTACATTCTGCTGGCTCTGGTTCTGACGGGCATGGAGCCATTCAAAAATCTTAACGTCGGCGATCCGCTTGCGTTCGTTTTTCGCGACAAGCTGCCGTGGCTCGCAGGCGTGATCTCCATTAGCGCGGTCATCGCTCTGGCTACGGTGTTTCTTGTTTTCCAGATCGGCCAACCGCGTCTGTGGATGGCGATGAGCCGAGATGGATTATTGCCTAAGATCTTTTCGTCGATTCACCCGAAGTTCCGGACTCCGTGGTTTTCCACGATCCTAACGGGAATCGTCGTCGCGATTCCGGCGTTATTTATGAATTTGACCGAGGTGACCGATCTCGGCGTGATCGGAACCCTCTTCGCGTTTACGCTCGTGTGCGGGGGAATTTTGGTAAAGGACAAGGAGTTTGGCAGAGAGAATCGTTATGTACCGTATTTGAGCTCCCGTTATATTGCACCCTTTTTGCTCCTCGCGACGATATTTCTCGTCACCTTCGGTAACGGTGTGGCCATTATCGCAGATCGTCACGACCAGATAAGCAAGGGAGTATATTTCGACGAGCTGAGCGATACCCAAAGACAGACGGCCGTCGGATTCGATCCGTATGATATGTCGAATCTGACAAATCCCGACGTCTACAAGGAAGGCGTTGGCGCAGTTCGCGCATTCTTTGAGGTCACGCCGGATAAAGCCAAGGCCGAAAACTGGTTCGATGCGTTTTCGCACAAGATCCCGTATCTGGTCTTTGTGATCTTTTCTCTGATAATGGTAGTCCTCGCTATCGTCAAGAGCTATTCGCTGATCCCATTCCTAGGCGTAATGAGCTGCACATATTTGATGACCGAGTTGGGCTGGCTGAATTGGTGGCGCTTCGGTGCCTGGCTTGTTCTTGGCCTCATCATCTATTTCCTCTACGGATACAGGCATAGTGTGCTTCACAAGCGCGAGCAGGCCGCTGAGGCATGACGCTTTTTGCACAACTTTACATTTAAGGCAAAACCAAAGAAAGTTTCCGAGCGTCTAAGACTCGGAAACTTTCTATTTTTTAGGAGACATAATGAAAAAGATTTTCTTTTTAACGGCGATGTTCGCTGCGTTTACGATCGCAAGTTATGGACAGGCAAAGCCGACGGATTTTTCAGGGACATGGACGCTTGACGTTGCAAAGTCTCAGCTTGGTGACCGAATACGCATCGAGGGGATGACGATGACCGTTGCTCAGACTGACAAAGAATTGAAGGTCACGAGCGAAACGAAGAGACCCGCTCCGAGTGCGGATGCAAATCAACCCGGCCCCAACGGTCCGGGCAGCGGACGCGGAATGCGCGGTTTTGGTGGTGGTGACGGTACCGTTTCTTATTCACTCGACGGAAAGGAGACGATCGTCGAAGTCGACGGGCCGAACGGCAAGATGCCGATCAAATACAAAGCGACCCTCGAACCGGGTAAGGCGAACCTTTCGTCGTCCCGAAGCTTCAGCGGCCCGATGGGTGAGCTACTGATCACGACCAAAGATGTGTGGACGCTATCGGCGGACGGCAAGACCTTAACCGTCGCGAGAGATCAGACAACGCCGAGGGGTAACAGCACCTCGACAATGGTGTTCGCAAAGAAGTAACAATATGGACAGCAAACTTCAGTTTGCTGCCTTGTTGGTCGCTCAACAGTCGATTCAAAAACTTCAGTTTGCGCCCATTTGCCTTCGCAGCCCAAGACCGCGGCGCGAAGTCCCGCGGCGCGGAAGGCGTCG
>JANMUW010000514.1:0-2230 GCA_031392105.1 Acidobacteriota bacterium
ATGCTTCCGAAGATCAACGGATTCGACGTTCTCAAGAATCTGCGCGAAAAGTCGGGCTTGCCGGTTCTAATGCTGACGGCCCGCGGTGATGACATGGAGCGGATCGTCGGGCTGGAGATCGGAGCCGATGATTATTTGCCCAAACCTTTCAACCCCAGGGAACTTGTCGCGCGGCTTCGAGCCATATTGCGGCGTGCTTCCGATAACGGCGCGTCGTCGGCGGAGAAGATCAACATCGACGATCTTGAGCTGTCGGCATCGTCCCGTTCGGTCAAGCGCGATGGCGAAGAGCTTCCTGTTACCTCGGTCGAATTCGATCTTCTTTCGGCCCTGCTCCGCGATGCCGGCAAGGTCGTAAAGAAGGAAGACCTGAGCGAGAACGTGCTTGAGCGACGGCTGTCTCCATACGACCGCAGTCTCGACATGCACATCAGCAATTTGCGCAAAAAGCTGGGCGCTCGGGCGGACGGTTCGGAAAGAATAAAGACCGTGCGTTCAGTTGGATATATTTACACAGTACAGTGAATCTTTTCTTCAAGATCTTTCTTTGGTTCCTTGTGGCGAGCGCCGTGATGGTCGGTGTCGTCATGTTCCTTAACTGGACCGTGACGACCGAACCCGTGGTAAGCCGCTGGCAAAGCTCTATACGTAATTCTACAAATCTCTATGCTGCGACCATCACCCAGATCGATGGTGCTCAGGGCGAGGCCGGCGTCCGCGAGTTCCTCGATCGTGTTCGAAATGTTGAGACGGTAACCGAAGTCAATGTTGTTCGTCGTGACGGGCGGCTCTGGCTTTCGGATGCGAGTGACGTTTCGGCTTATAAGGCTTTGATCGACGGATCGTTTAATTCTTCGGAGGTCGAGCTTGAGCTAAGCTCGACCGACACGGCCCTGACTGCGAAAAAGTTCAGGTTGGGAAACGGTGATGAATATACGCTTGTGATTCGATGGGACCGGCTTCGTCCTGTCCCGTTTTTCGGTGAGTCGCAGCTTCGTTACCTCCGTTACGCCGCGTTGCTGTTGACGGCCCTTCTCGTTTGTTATGCCCTCGCCCGATATCTTTCGTCACCTATCCAAAAGATTCGGCGTGCGACACAAAAGCTTGCCCAGGGAGAATTGGGAACGCGAGTCGGCGACGAGGTCGGGAACCGGCGGGACGAGCTTGCAGTTCTGGCGAAAGACTTCGATGTGATGGCGGAGAGGATCGAGTCTCTTGTCACTTCGCAGCAACGTCTGTCTCGCGACGTTTCGCATGAGTTGCGATCGCCGCTCGCGCGAATGAATGTCGCGCTCGAGATCGCGAAGCAGAAGTCGAATGGCGAAGCCTCGCCCGTGCTCGATCGGATCGAAGCCGAATCTAATCGTCTCAACGACATGATCTCGCGTCTACTAACGCTTTCGCGACTCGAGACAGGCTCTCAGGATTTCGAGCGTTCGGAGATCGACTTGAAGGCCCTTGTCGAGCAGACCGTATCGGATGCAGATTTCGAAGCGAATGCTGTCGGCAAATCGGTGCGGATCACTCACGCGGACAAATGCAATATTGTCGGCAGCGATGAGCTGATCAGCAGCGCAGTGGAAAATGTACTGCGTAATGCCGTGCGGTATACGCGAAACGGGACAGCGGTAGAAGTGT
Organism: Acidobacteriota bacterium; assembly: GCA_031392105.1. Taxonomy (GTDB): domain Bacteria; phylum Acidobacteriota; class Blastocatellia; order Pyrinomonadales; family Pyrinomonadaceae; genus OLB17. The sequence goes on from JANMUW010000514.1 coordinate 1,639, forward strand.
CGTTAGAAAGCTCGAATGGCACGGCGACCGTATCAGTCCGCGATCACGGTGGCGGTGTTCCCGAGAACGAGCTCGAAAATTTATTTCGTCCGTTCTATCGCGTCGGTGAAGCTCGCGACAGAAGCACGGGCGGTACCGGGCTAGGTCTCGCTATTGCCCAACAGGCGATCAAGGCGCATAAGGGCCGGATCGAGGCGAGGAATGATAACGGCGGATTAGTTGTAGAGATGAGTTTTGATTGTCAATAATCGATACGATTATGATTGCGGCCGCAGCAAAGCTTCTGCTCTGAGCTATTCTTCATGAGTTGCCTTCGCCTTGAGTTGCCTCCGTCTTGAGTTGCCTCCGTCTTGAGTTGCCTCCGTCTTTGAGTTGCCTCCGTCTTCAGACGGAGGTGGACGGTAAGCAAGAAGATCGGCTTTAGCCGAACAAAGTAGGAATTGCAAAATTTAAGAGATTCGGCTGAAGCCGAACATTTCTGTGTCCCGTCACCTCCGTATGAAGACGGTGGCAACTCATGCTTTCTGTCACCTCCGTCTGAAGACGGAGGTAACTCATCATGTAACTAAACGGGTTCTTTTCCTCGGCGAGC
>JANMUW010000011.1:0-11611 GCA_031392105.1 Acidobacteriota bacterium
ATCGCGACATGGCTCATGCTCACCTGAGGGCCCGATTCGCTCAATGGGGTGCGTATAACGCCAGGGTGGATCGAGTTGACGCGGATTCCGAAAGAGGCGAGTTCGAGCGCCGCCGTCTTCGTCAGGCCCCGGACAGCCCACTTCGTGGCGACGTAGCCGGACATTCCGGCTTCTCCTCGGAGCCCGGCCATCGACGAGATGTTGACGATCGATCCGCCCCGCGCGTCCTTAAGGGCAGGTATCGCCGCCTTGATCCCGTTGAAGGTGCCTGTGAGATTGATCGCGATGATCCGATCCCAGTCGGCATTGCTGTACTGCTCTATTGGCGTGTAAGCCCCGACGCCCGCATTGTTCACGAGGACATTGAGTTTGCCGTATACCGCGCGCGCCATCACGACCGCCGCGTCCCAGTCGTCCGGATTCGTCACGTCGAGGTGAACGTAGGTCGCCGATAGGCCGAGCTCGTCCGCCAACACCTCCCCCTCTCGGTCCAACAGATCGCCGATGACGACCTTCGCACCTTCTGCGACCATAGCCCGCGCGATTGCGGCTCCGATCCCCCGAGCCCCGCCGGTCACGAGAGCAACTTTTCCATCTAGTCGATACATAAACTTTTCACTCCTTCTAGTCGAAACCTAAAATTTTTCACTCCATTCCGCGTTCAGAATCTTTGTTGGATCAACCCTTCGAGCGCTTTTACACCGGGGACGAACAGGTACTCGCCGCCCTTTACTGTGACGAACGTCGGAAGGTCGAACAGGAACGGCCGCTTAGCGCCGGGCACGACCATTTGCGAACCCTTGCCGCCGACACCGTTGATCGGGTCTTGTTCTTTTGCATCCAGTCCGAGGAATTCACCGCCCTGCATCCATTCTTTCTGGACGAACTCGAATTGCCGTTCGATGTCGGCCTGTATGAACAGATTGACAAGGCCGCGGTCGACACCGTCGTCCTCGAGGATGCCGTCGGGAAGATGCGGGCCGTACTCGACGCCGCGCCGGACCAATCGGTGCCGCCTTACCGCCGTCGCGCGTTTTAACGGTGTAGCCCGCGGGTTGCTGCGACGCAGGTGCGAACCGATCGGGCATCGCATGCCTTGCTCGTCGCCTGCATACGTGAAGTTGTTGCGACGCTCCGGATCCGCTGCGATCGCAAGGTCGTCCTTATTGGGGGACAGATCGAGTGGACACCCACTGCGCCAGCGGCCCATCATCTTGGCCGCAACTAACTCTTGGTGATCCTGGTCGTCGGAACTGTAAAGTGACTTCGCGGCAGTTGCCAAATAACGGCGAAACGCGGCTACGTCTTGATAGAGTTTGCGGAAGACCATGTACGTTCCGTTGAGCCTTAGTTCGAGCGGCTCAGGCACCTGCGTTCCGGCGTCGCCGGCCTCATCTTCATAGCCAAGCAGGAACTCGCCCGGTTTCAATGGACGCCATGTCCCATCCTCCTGCAGCACGCCGTCGCCGGGATACCAGGGCACGTCAACGCCCTCGATCGGCGGCTGTGAGATTGGATCAGCAAAACCAAAATGCTCGCCCTCGGATCCGATACCGTTTTCGTGCGCGAGTGCCTTCGTGTCCTGAATAAACCGGATCTCGAGGCCACCGGTCGCTTCCATCTCGTCGCGAATGATCTGCGTCGCCACGTCGCGCCCTTCGTCCGAGTCGGTTCGGAGCCAAGCCATCGCGTGAATGTCGGGACCGCCTAGGCCGCCCTCCCAATGTTCCGGTGCATGCGGCCCGACATCCCCGACACCGTGGGCGCGGCCCCGCATCCCGACTTGGAATGCTAGGGGAAAGCTGTCCAACGACGGTTGAGATAGGCCAAGCGCCTTCAGCCCTTCGTGGGTGAATCCTATATTGACGGTGAATCGTGTCCCGCGCTCTTCCCCCCGGGCATTAACGTGCCTGAACATGTTTTGCAACCATGCTCGGGCTTTCTCGCCATCCGTAAACTTGACGAAAATATGGCGACCGTATCGCAACAGGATGGGAGCCACGACATTGTCCTGAATATCGTGCAGATTCTTTTTTAGGTCAGCAGCCGTCAGACTCTGTGAAAAAGTTAAAGTCTTCATTGTCGCAATCCTCAAGAAACAAAATTACTCATTTTCATATCGGCGGATGAGATCGACCCTGAGCTGTCCCCAAGGCCGATCCACTTGCCGCAGATTCAGGTACTAGGCGGCCTGCAGCACGCCCAGCCGCTCCGGGATGTTAGTGAACTGCCACTCCTTCTCCACGTCCGTGTCGATGGCGGCGCCGCTCGGCACAAATGCGTAGGGCTTGGCCAGCTCGTTGATGAAGGCGTTGACCTTTTCCTCGAGGTTGCCGTCACCTGCGTAGACCGCGCGCTGGAACTTCTGCGTCTTTTCGTACCAGTCGGCCTGCTTCTGGATCTGGCCCAGGTTGAGGCTCGGAAGCGCGTCGTAACAGACCAATGTTTTGATCTGTCCGCGTGCGATGTACTGGACGATGTCGCGCGCCGTCGCGTCCGGCCCATCGGGACAGCCGATACAATTGCCCCAGGCCTTCAACAGGTTGCTCTTTCCGTTGAGCACGAAGTCATCGAAGTACTTCTCCATGCTGCTATCGAACTGTGTGACGAAGTAGAGGGTGGGACCGAACTCGACGCTGGTGCCGACGAACCATCGCGCCGTCCGGATCAGGCCGAGGTGAGTCGTCGCCTCCGAGAAAGTCCTTCCAGGCCCTCCCCAGAAAGGCGCCTCGCGGCTCAGGGCATTCTGCATGTCCACAAGATCGGCATCCGGCTTTAGGGGCCACATGCCCGTGAACTCATGGATCTCTTCGCCGTTTGCGCCCTTCATGACCAGACCGGGGTGATTCAGGTCCCACCCGCCACCCGCTCTCGCGGTTGATCCAGACTCGGTTGTTGTGTTGCTATCAGTCATTTTCAAAAATTTTCTCCTATTGAGTGTTAATTGATGGGTGATGGATTGATCCGATCGATCATCCTCGATCACCTCACGATGGAGCTTCTATTCAACGGGCGTGCCACTCGGAGAACGCAAGTTCAGGGCGAGCGATGGCATTGCAAATTCCCGCGATTTGCTTAGTGTTTTCGATCTGGACTGCGATTCGATGGACGATGAAACAGAGTTCGCGAAAGCAAATGCGCTACGTAATTCCACGAGCTTTTCGTAAAACTACGACGAGCATCTCTTAGCTTCCCACTGGTATGAGGATCGTTGGCGGTAACAGCTTCGGACAAGAGTCGGGGTGTCGAAAGAAAGTCGAAATGTCGATGGAACGACACGGAAGGTTGGGAGAGGCATGCGGCGCGATTTAGTAATGATCACGGCAAAGAAAATCGCCAGTGGCTGAACGTATGTCGGCCGTCTGGCGGTCCTCAATAACTAACCTTCAACGAGTTCGAGGTTGCTTACGAGGGAGAGCACGAGTCCGACATTAACTAGCACTCCAAACTCCGATGGTGGGCGCGTCGCCCCGTGAGCATTCCGGCCGACAAGCATCTGTTGTTAGTTACTCAGAAATTAATCCCGAACTGGGCTCCCAACACGAGGGCGTTTTTGAGGTGGGGCGCGCCGCCTCGCCGATTGATGAACTGTAAGTCAGGCTGGATAAAATAGGCACCCTTGCGCATGTCGAAGCGATAGGTCAGCTCGAAGATCGTCTCGCGATCCGGGGTCCGGCCGGCGGGACCGGTGGGCCGTCCATTTCGCTCTGCGTGCCTCAGGTCTTTGCTGAAGTAACCGGATGCGACGCCTAACGAAATGGCATCACGCGGGCGCGAGTCGAACAGCCCACGCGCCGAAGCTCCCGCCGTGACGTACAGGGGTAGTTGCTGGATTCTGGAATCCGGTGCCACGGTGACCGAGCCGAAAACGCCGAACCCGCGGTTGCTGCCGGGACGGCCCCACGGGACGAGCACCTGATCGAAGAGCCCATAGTAGCCCCTGCTTCCGCGCTTTTTGGCACCGGATTCGAAATCGGTAAGCGTGGAGCGGTCGTACCAGGCGCCGATCTTGTAATTTCCCAGGTGTTGGCCGTCGCCGGGCAGTCCGTTGATCTGGTAACCAGCCTCGGTGATCGAGAAGAGCGGTCCACTCATCGAAAAATTCACGCCGTGGTATTTGTCGTCGCGCATCTTCGGATCGCCGTTGTAGACACCGCTCATCACGTAGCTTCGTCTGGTCGGCTTTACCTTGCCGAGCGCCGCCCAGGTGCCGTAGTACGCGCTCATGCCCGGCGCGCTCAATATGATGCCGAACGGGTTACCGCAAAACGCGTTCGACATCATCCCGAAATTGTATGGCGAGACGAGAAAGTCATCCATCGCTGCGAATCGCCCGAGGCGAAGTTCGACACGGTCGTCGAACAGCTTCTGCTGATAAGAAACCGCAATGACGCGGTATGTCTGGAAGCCATAAATCTGCTGCGTGCTGAAGGTGTTCCCGATATGTTTCGCCGAGAGACTTTTGCCCCAGCGGTGTGAAAACGACGCAAAGACGGAGCCGCCCTTCAGGCCAGCGATCTTTTCCAGATCGAAGAGCAGACTGAGCTCAATGCTGCTCGGCGCGGTCACGCCCTGCGACCGGCCGCCGCTGGGGTTACCCGCAAGGTTGGTGACGAGAATCAGCCTTGGTGTAATGCCCGATTTTTCTAACTTCGATCTCAGTCCGCCCCAGTCTCCGAGAAGGTGTTCGTTGGGCAGAAGGAGCTCAAACACCCGAGCCGTAGGATCTTTAAAATCATCCCGGTTCGTCTCTTCTTGATCGGAAGCCGCCGGCGCTGAGGCGTTATTCCGTGACGCGAGCGAAGGCACATAGGTATTCGCGACCTCGAACTCGCGCGCGCGAACGCCTTCATACGAGGCATTAAAGCGAAAGGTACCAAGTCGCAGATCGCTTATATTGGCTCCAAAGATCTGCAACCCGCTTTGCTGTTCCGCGGAGCTTTTGATACCCGAAATCAGAGGGTGTAAGTTTCCGGATTCGGCAGCCGCGCGGACTTCATCGGTCGGATGGATCTCGGAAGGGACAGCGACAACACCTTTTTGAACGCTTGCAGTACTCAGTACAACCTGAATCTCGCTGTCGGACCCTTCTTTGATGACGATACTTGACCGCGTCAGCTTGTCGAAGCCTTCTTTGGTTACGACCAGGGTGTAATCGCCAGGTAAGAGATTCGTGAATCTGGCCCGACCCAACTCGTCTGACACTGCCGCCGACGTAAGAGCGAGAGTAGAATTAATAGAAATCAGCGTGGAGGTTGCTCCCGCAATCGGTATATCTCCGGCTGCCTGGATCGCGACTGTGAAGCTAATCAATTTTGGACTCTGGCCAAAGCATGACGCACAGCCAATGACGAGCAATACCGCCAGAGTCGGGAGGAGCGCGCAGTCTGAGAATGGGAGCACCTTGCGATTCGCCGCTTTGCGAAACTCGTCACTAACCTGTTCAGTATTTGTCGACTCATACGCGAACGTCGGAAGACCGAGCATGATCAGAAGTTGAGATTTAGTTTTCATGGTCCTATCAAATTCCTCCATCAGCACACGCGCTGATGATCGACGAATCGCAAGAACTGTTCCCGAGATTTCGCCGCACCGGAATATAGCCAAAGCTTTGATCGTCGGGCTCTGCGCGCTTCCTGTTATTGCGGGGGTACAGGTGAATTCGTAATTGCACGAAGACTTTCGTAAAATTCCGAACGTGAAAGATATGAGCTGCGGGTAGGAGATTGCTTTATCGCGAGGCTTGGAAGCAGTTGCTGTTCCCGTCTTCCTGTCTGATCCAACGGGTGACGTACATAGGAAGATTTTCGATTCTTATCTCGCGCGATCTTATCGCACGAAGAAATTCCATCGCCCCGCGATCTACGAAAATTACGTCGGTCAAATCAAGTGCGTACTTCTTCGCTTGGTTACTATTTCTGACTAAAACTTTCTCAACTTCCTCAACATACTCACTGGTAAAGTGACCGCAGAGATTCACTCTGATGATGTCGAGATTCCCGGCATCTTTTGTAATTTTCAACATTTCTTAGCACCCCGTCGATTTAACTCCACATAGCCCGATCAGCACGTGGCGTGCCGCACGAATGTTTTCGCGGGCTTCGCATAATCAGATTGGCTCTAAGACCGTTGCGTGTTGAAGCGCAGTTTTATTTGAATTGATATTTCCTGATGCCCATCGAGCGGATTTGCGAATCAAGAGTTGTTCCGGCGAGGTGGAGGCGGGCGGCAGCACCATTAGGTCCAAAAACTTTGCCACGCGTCTCACGCAGGACTGCCTCGATCTGCGCTTTACGATCTGTTCGGCCCTCGGCGACGGTTGGTGCGATGATGGGTGGCGGAACATCGTACACCAGCATCTCGGGGTCTAGCCGGAGCACCTCGCCGACAGCCAGGATCACGCACCGCTCAATCACATTTTGTAGCTCACGGATGTTGCCAGGCCATGAGTATTGCTGCATCAACTCCAGCGAACGTCTCTCAATATGTCTGATCTTCTTGCCGTTGCGCGCCGCCAGGCGCCCGGCGAAATAATCAACGAGCACCGGGAGGTCGTCGAGGCGTTCCCTCAAAGCCGGCACGCGAATCGGAAACACGTTGAGCCGATAGAAAAGGTCCATGCGGAACCGACCTTCGTCAACCTCGCGTCGGAGATCTTTGTTTGTGGCCGCGATAATGCGTACATCGGTTTTGATCGTACGGTTGCCACCAACGCGATCGAACTCTTTCTCTTGCAAGACCCGCAAAAGCGCGACCTGTGTCGCGGGACTTAGTTCGCCAATCTCGTCGAGAAAGATCGTGCCGCCGTTGGCAGCTTCGAAGCGGCCGATCCGTTGTTGCATCGCGCCCGTGAAGGCGCCTTTTTCGTGTCCGAATAATTCACTAGCGATCAACTCAGCCGGCAATGCCGCACAATTAACTTTGATAAACGGGCGATCGGCACGCGCGGAGCGGCGATGAATCGAGTGTGCGACCAACTCTTTCCCGGTTCCCGTCTCGCCTGAAATGAGAACAGTCGAGATCGTCGGCGCGACCTGTTCAATTGCTGCCACTACTTTCTTAAGAGAACCCGATGAACCAACGATTTCGTCATAGATCGATCGTTCGACGATCTCTTCCTGCAGCACGCGGTTCTCCACCTGCAGTTGTTGCTTGAGGGATTTGATTTCTTCATACGCCAATGCGTTCGACACCGCGACGCCGACGATGCTGGAGATGCTCCGCAATAGATCCAGCTGAGTGCTTGTGTAGATGAATTTTTCCCTCGACAAAAATTTGATGGTGCCGAAAGGCTTGCCCCGCTTGATCAGCGGAAGGTCTATGTAGCTTCGGAATCCTGCATTCAATAAAGGCTCGTCCGTGTCAAAACCCCTTTCCGCCTTCAGGTCGAAAGCTACATACTCCTTGCCAGACTTCATGATCTGGCTGATTGGGTGATGGCTCACCGGCAGTCTCATTGGCGGCGGGTCAACCTTTAGGCCCCGGACGCAATGCCCCATGACGCTTTCCAGCGTCTCGCCTGCGTCGCCCACGAGACCTTCAACATGAGCCCAGTAAACATTTACCGTCTCACCTTCCAGTATGACGACGGCGATCCCGTCGAAATGGACGATGGGCGTCAGCGCTTCACTCAAGGATGCAAGCAATTCAGACATTTCGAGCTGGCTGCCAATCGATTGCGCGAATTCAAGGATTATTTGGGATCTCGTCTCAGTCATGGGTTGTTGCCTAACCTCTAACACTTTGTGCCGAAACCTACGTCCCCAGTCTGTAGGCTTGCAGTTCGCGCCTACAGGTAATGCTGAAAGCCTTCAATGGATCGTCTTCTTTCTTCACGGTTGTCCGAAGTTGTTCGACAGATATATTGTCATCTCCGTACTGCATGATTATTTGATCGATGACCTTCTCTGCTTCCGTGATAACTTGATCCGAAGAAAAAAGTCGGATGCGGCCCGTGACAGCGTAAAGTGAGATCGGCCCTTCAAGCTCTGCCTCATCAGCACCGATACTGTGCGTGGCGGACACGACATAAAGTTTGGCCGCCCGTTCTATGAACTCGGAATAGGTAGTCTCTCGCTTGGCGACTTCTTTCTGAAAGAGATCGCGCCTGTGCCGGGCTTGTTCTCCGAGCCAGGTGCTGGCCAATGACATAAGACCTCCGACGAAGGCCCCTATGATGGCCGCTAGGCCGCTTGTTATCCCATTTTCCATAATTCACCTGACGTCATTTCATCCGTATAAATTCCTCGCATGTTTGTGTAGGCCCATTTGCTAGCGATGTGTCGGTACGGGCAATAGCGGCCGCTACTCAGGCTGCTTCGCTCACACTGATTACGCCTTCGATCTTAAGAGGTAACCGCTGCCGAATCTTTCAAGAATTTGCTGAAAAATGCTGTTTGTTGCGGCCTTACAGATTTATTGAACGGGTCGGAAACCATATAGTCCTCCTCGTATTCCAATCGTTTGAAATACAAGCAGGAATCTAGAGCTTCAGCGGGTGTAATGTAATGTGCCGAATGGCACATTTCCTGGCTCAATTTATTTCGTTTGCTGAAAAGTGCTGATTATAGGGGCGCTCAGATTACTGAACGGGTCGGAAAGGGTTAGGCTTGTTTTTCCAGGCAGGACAATTTATGGACTTGTAACGAAAAAGCGGCTTGCTGACAATTCCGGCGGAAATTGGTCAAGAAGCCGAGATATCGAAGAGACTTTTTTCGTCCACGTAGCGCATATCAAATCATAAATTGATACTAAAGTTAAGTTATCGCTCACGCTGGCGCGAAAACTGTGGACAAGGGCGATTGGGTTGACACCACGGCGCAATCAAGAGTCTAGATAAAACAAACGACTGACCGAGAGCGGCGCGTGGATTTACTCAGCGTAGTTGTACGTAACCTCTTTAGCCGGACACTGAGTCGCCATGTGATTCAGTTGGTATCGTGAAATGAAAACTCGCACCCCGCCCGTCATTGTTGGTTGCCCACAAGCGACCGCCGTGCGCTTCAATTATTGAGCGACTGATCGCCAGCCCCATACCCGTTCCCTGAGGTTTAGTAGTAAAGAATGCGTCAAAAATATCACCTGCTTTTTCGGCGGGCAGTCCAATTCCAGTGTCGCTGACCGAGACTATCACCTGGCCATTCTCGTACCGGGTCTTGATCCTAAGTTCACCGCCGGTCTCTTTCGTCGCGTCGATGCTGTTGAGCAACAGGTTCAGCAGAACCTGTTGCAACTGCACGCGGTCGGCTCGAACCACCGGAATTTCCGCCGTTAGATCCGTTTGTATCGCGACGGCATGACGGTCGACCTCGCCGCGCAGCATCAGCAGCATCTCACCGACTACTTCGTTGACATCGATCGGGTCGCGTTGAGGCGGAACGCCTTTCTTATAGAAGGACTTCAAACGCGTAATTATTTCGGCGGCGCGATTGCCGTCGCGCGCGATTCGATTAACTGCCGCGCGAGCCTCCTCGAGGTCCGCTGGCTCACGCGTAAGCCAGCGCATGCAGGCGTTGGCATTGGTGACGGCGGCGGCGATGGGCTGCCTGATTTCGTGGGCGAGTGAGGCGGTCAGCTCGCCAAGCATGCTCACCCGATTGATGTGCGCCAGTTCTGACTCCAATTGTCGCAACCGCTCGCGCTCTTCGTCTGCGCGCTTGCGGTCCTCGATGTCCGTCAGGGTGCCATACCATTTGACGATCTTGCCCTGCTTATCACGGAACGGCACGGCTCGCGCCAGAAACCAGCGGTATTCGCCACTGGCGCTGCTATGGCGTGCTTCGTTCTCGAACGGCTCGCCGGTTGCGAGCGCCGCGCGCCATTTGTTGAGATGTACCTCAACGTCATCAGGGTGAACCGTTGCCTCCCAGCCGCGACCACCTTCAGTGGTATCCGCTGACAATCCTGCGTAGTCCAGCCAACGCTGGTTCACGAGTTCCGGAGAACCGTCGGGGTGGACGGAGAATGCCATTACTGGCATCCCTCCGATCACCGCCCGGAGCTTCTTTTCCTCACGTCGCAGTTGCCGGACACGGAGTCTATACGCGGCCCAGAGCAAGGCGAGGATCACGGCAACGCTCGCGAGACGGAACCAGGTGGTCTGGTAGAAGGCAGGGGCAACCGAGAAGTCCAGTTTGGCGGCGCTTTCGTTCCAGACACCATCACCGTTAGACGCCATCACACGAAATGTGTAGTTGCCGGGAGGCAGATCCGTATAGAACGCCTGCCGGCGCGTACCGGCGTCGTGCCAGTCACGGTCGTAGCCTTCGAGCCGGTAACGAAACCTAACCTTCTGCGGCGAAGCGAAGGTCGGTGACGTGTAGTCGATCTGCAGTTCGCGCAGGTGCGCGGGGAGCTCGAGGTTCTTCTCGCTCACTGCCAATTCGTTTCGGTTGGCAGTCACGGATTCGATATATGTCGCCGGCGGAGGCGCTTTTTGTAAGAGCCTGGAGGGGTCCACCATCTGGACGACAGATCCGGTTGCAAACCAAACCCGTCCGTCGGGAGACAGAGCCGCGGTATTATTTCCAAAGAACGACATCGTGCGAGCTCCGTCTAACGCGTCATAAAGCCGGGTTTGCACGATGGCTTCGGGGTCGGCCCACCACTGCTGGAGCTCAGAATCTGGAAGCTCGACGATGCCGCACTCCGTGAGCAGCCACCAGCGTTTCGCTTTGTCCTCGATAAAGGAATGGACCGCATTGCAGGGCAGCCCGTTCTTCGTTGTTATTCGCTGGACTTGACCCTGCCGAAGTCCGACGAGCCCGTCATCGAAGGCGGCGAGGACGGAACCGTCGGCCTGGACAACAAGGTGATTCGCGCGCAAATTGGCCGCGGAGCCGGTCGGGAAGCTTTTCTGGACGCCATCGCGAAAGAGCACAAGGCTCACGTCGCGGCTAGCGCGAGGGCCAATCCAGATGCCCCCGTGCGGATCCGGGGCAAGTCGTCCCATTGGAATTTGCGAGGTTGAAAACTCTTCACGTATCTGGAAATCGCGGATACGTACGAGCTTTCGAGACGTGCCTACGCAGGCGGCCCAGATGTTTCCGTCTATGTCCTCGGTGATTGCCTGTACGAGCCCAATCGGCTCATGATCGAGTTCCGGGATACGGCGAAAACGACCGTTCATAAAGATGTACAGCCTGTCACCAACCCCCATCCACAGGTTCCCTGCGCGGTCTTCCAACATCGCGTAGACTTGATCACCCGGGAGGCCCTTTCCCCAGCGAATCGAGGAAACGGTACCGTTCTTGTCGATGCGATCTAACGATTCAACGTTAGCGACCCAGATCGTGCCGTCCTTGCTTGCCAACACGCCCATTGCCTGGTCCATTCCCAGGCCTTCCAACTTTGAAAAGGTGGTGACGGCCGCATCGCGAAACCTGTCAATTCCATTCGTTGTCGTAACCCACAGATTCCCTTCTCTGTCTTCGTATAAGCCTTTCACGTCATCGCCGGACAGACCTTCCGCCCGCCCGTAGTGCTCCACGGAATTTCCGCGTATGCGAAACAGTCCGTCGCCTGTAGTGCCTAGCCAGAGACTGCCATAGCGGTCGACTGTCATGGCGTAAACCGAGAGCTTGCTGCCGTCGAACCCGGGGGCGACGAATGG
>JANMUW010000020.1:0-4251 GCA_031392105.1 Acidobacteriota bacterium
GTCGCGACATAATCCGCAAGCTCGGCGGTTTCGTTGTTGCCCTCCTCAAGGAGGTGAAGGATCTCCGCTCGTTTCTCTTTCAGTGCTTCGTTCTTTTGATATTCCTGTCCGACCTTCGCGTAAAGATCCCAACAGTAATAATCGAATCTCGTCCCTGCCGCAGCCAGCTCAGCATCGAGGCGTTTTATGTCGTCAAAGGTTTTGTTCTCGAGGTGGATAAATCCGACTACGACGTCCGCGACCTGCACACCCGTGTTGTCGATATAGTTCTGCACTTCGACTCGTTTCCCGTTCGCTTTGAGGATCCGTTGGAAGGTATCGCCTAGAACTGAGTTTCGTACATGCCCGATGTGAGCGGCTTTGTTGGGATTCACCGATGTGTGCTCGACACAGACCTTCGCGGCGTCCGGCCTCGACGCGTGTTCGAGACGGGGAAGGGGATCGGCAGATACGCGCTCGGCGATGAATTTTGGCCGGTTAAAGTAAATGTTTAAGTAACCGGCTCCGGCGACCGAAACGCTTGCGACAAAATCAAATTCCTCAAGTGATGCCTTAAGGGTGTCAGCGATCTCGCGAGGGTTTCGTTTCTCGCCGGTTTCCTTCTTTATCTTCTTTGCGAGCTCGAAGGCGATCGGGAAGGCGACATCTCCAAGCTCGGTCTTGGGCGGCGTTTCGGACGCAATGTAATCAAGCTCGATGTCGAATGCACTCCGCGCGGTCGATCGAATTCGTTCTCGTAAGACCTCGTGTAATTCGGTAAGCGTCATGGGTTTCGATAAAACAGGGATTATACAAGTCCCAAGTCCCAAGTCCCAAATTCCCAGGTCCCTGATCCGAAATCCCAAATCCGAATTTGAAATTTGAAATTCGAACGGACTAGGGACTACTGGCCAGACACCGCTATACTTTACCTCGAATGCGAACTCTTTATTTCGATTGCTTTGCCGGTGCGAGCGGCAACATGATCCTCGGCGGGCTCGCCGCGCTCGGTATTGATCGCGGTGGACTGATCAACCAACTCAGTACCGTCGCGCCCGTCGGTTTCGATATCGAGTTTACGGATGTGAGGCGGTCGGGCATTGCTGCTATTCACGCAAATGTCATGGTGCCAGAGGAAAAAGCTCACCGTCATCTTCACGACATCGAGAAGATCATTGATGCATCAGCGGTTTCCGAAGCGGTTAAGTCGAGATCGAAAGCGATCTTTCGGCGCCTCGCTTTGGCAGAAGGGAAGGTTCACGGCGTAGATGCGTCGAAGATCCACTTTCACGAAGTCGGTGCCATGGACGCGATCCTGGATATCGTGGGAGCATGCATAGGTTTTGAGATGCTCGGGATCGAACGGTTCCTTTGCTCGAAGATCCATGTCGGGAGCGGATTCATCGAAATAGTTCACGGAAAGTTTCCGGTTCCGCCACCGGCGGTGACCGAGCTTTTGCAGGGTGTGCCGTTCTACTCGACCGAAATTGAAGGCGAACTCGCAACTCCGACGGGGGTCGCAATAATTACGACATTATGTGACGGTTATGGAACAGGCTCTGAGTTAACGATCGATCGCGTCGCGTATGGTGCGGGAACTCGTGAGTACGACAATTTTCCAAACACGTTGCGGATGATCATCGGTGAAACTACCGCAGCCACGAGCTCGAAAAACACCGATCAGCTGATACTGCTTGAAACAAACATCGACGATCAATCGCCCCAGATCACCGGGTTCGTGATGGAGCGGGCGTTCGATCTTGGCGCGTTGGATTGCTGGCTCACTCCAATCCAAATGAAAAAAAACCGGCCGGCTGTCATGCTCTCGGTGTTGTGCGAGAGCGAACGCCGGACGGAGCTCACGGATCTGATCTATCGTGAGACGACTACGCTTGGGGTTCGAGTTCGGAATGTCGAAAGGGAATGTCTTGATCGAGAAGTAGTATGTGTCGATACCGAGTTTGGCGCGATCGATGTGAAGATCGGGAAGCTGGATGGAAGGGTCGTGAATGCGATGCCCGAATATGAACAGGTGCGGCGGATTGCGTTGGCAGAAGGGATCGCATTCCGGACCGTCCGCGATGCGGCACTTTCTGCATTCAAGGTAACGAAATCAAAATCGGCGACAAGCTGATCGGAATTTATGGCGACTAGAAAAAAGAAATCGATCGACCGCGAGAAGATCGCCGCTGGTGTCAGGCTGATGCTCGAGGGAATGGGTGAAGACGTCACGCGCGACGGGTTGTTGAAGACCCCGGAACGCGTAGCGGACTTCTATGCTGAGCTGACGGAAGGAATGTGGATCGACCCGAAAAAGCATATCGAAGCTTTGCCCGGCGACTCGCACGACGAGATGGTTTTGGTGAAGGATATCTCGATCGCGTCCGTGTGCGAACATCACCTCGCACCGTTCGTCGGCAAGTGCCACATCGCTTACATCCCAAAGAATGGTCGTATCATCGGGCTCTCCAAGCTTGCACGGATCGCTGAGATCTTCGCACGCAGGCTGCAGGTCCAGGAGCGGATGACTCAGCAGATCGCCTCGACGCTTTTCGAGCATCTTCAGCCGATCGGCGTGATGGTCGTCGTCGAAGCCGAGCACACATGCATGACCCTTCGCGGGGTAAAGAAGCCGGGGGCGATCACGGTGACTTCAGCGGTGCTTGGCGGATTTAGGAAAGATCCCCGGACCCGTGCCGAAGCAATGGCATTGATAAAAGGATGAATAATTACTTCACGTAGTATTTTAAGTTGCTTCATGTACATTCTAAGGGGTCTGCCCGCAGACCTATAATAGAAAACTTTAAGTATGAAAAACGCGCTTATTTTCGTTCTCGTGTGTGTAACCTGGGTCCCGTTGGGTCTCGCCCAAAACGATTCCGATCGATTCGACGCCAACAAGATGCGCGAACGTGTAATTCGGCTTTCCGCGGACGATTTCGAAGGCCGCGGGCCTGGCACTCAGGGCGGTCTGCGAGCCGCGCAATATATCGCCGATCAGATGAAAGCGTCGGGCGTAAAACCCGGGAATGGCAAAAGCTATTTTCAGAACGTGAAGCTCGTCGGCTTAAAGGCCGATCCGAACACACGCCTGCAGGTCGGGAATGAATCGTACAACTTCGGTGACGATTTCGTTGCGACAACCGGAGCCCAAAAGGCGGAAGTTTCGGTCGACGCCGAGCTTGTCTTCGCCGGATACGGCGTCGACGCACCAAACTACAAATGGAACGATTACGCCGGCAATCCGGACGATTATCGCGGAAAGATTCTGATGATAATGGTCAATGACCCGCCGGCGACAGAGTCTGAACCCGATCTCTTCGGAAACAGGGCGCTCACTTATTACGGACGATGGACATACAAATTCGAAGAAGCTGCTCGGCGTGGTGCCGCCGGTGTGATCCTCATACACACGGACGAATCCGCCGGCTACGGGTGGAATGTTGTTCGCACGTCCAACGGGAATTGGCGCTATGAGGTTTCGCGCAACGCCGGGGAAACAGCTCCTTACCTCGATCTGAAATCCTGGGTCACGAACGATACGGCGAAGAAGATTCTGCAAAGTGGGAAGCTTGATCTCGACGATCTCCGCGACAAGGCGAAACACCGGGGCTTCAAACCCGTGGCGACGGGCCTCAAAGTTCGCTTGAATTTGAAGAGCGAGTTGAAAACATCCGATTCGCCGAATGTCCTCGGCATCGTCAAGGGAAGCGACCGAAAACTGAAGAAGGAGTATGTCATTTATACCGGCCACTGGGACCATCTCGGTATAGGCGAAGCCGACGCTCGCGGCGACAAGATCTACAACGGTGAATACGATAACGCGTCCGGTGTCGCGGCCATCCTCGGGATCGCGGAAGCGTTTGCGAAGATGCCGAAGAAGGAACGGCCGAAACGTTCGATAATGTTTCTTTTTCCGACGGCCGAAGAACAAGGGTTGCTCGGAGCTGAATACTATTCTCTCCATCCACTGGTTCCGCTGTCGAAGACGGCTGCCAATGTAAATATCGATGGGGTGAACTTCTTTGGCAAGACCTCGGATTTTTCGGCGCTGGGTGCCGAGCGTTCGTCGATGGGAGCGGTCATCGATGAAGCGGCGAAGGAACGAAATCTGACAGTGGAAGGGGACATGCGGCCCGAGCAAGGTTTCTTCTTCCGGTCGGATCATTTTCCTTTTGCGAGGGTAGGCGTGCCGGCGATCTCGCTTCGTCACGGTGACAATTTCATCACGCCTCTGAAAGGTGACGCCGAGGCGTTCTTCAAAGAATATAC
>JANMUW010000163.1:0-1508 GCA_031392105.1 Acidobacteriota bacterium
CCCTTCGTTTTTGAAACAGGCGGAGTTTTATATCGGGGCGGATAAGTTTCAAACGGCGGTGCGATCGTTTTTGAAGAAGCATGAGTTTGGGAATGCGGGTTGGGAAGATCTGGTGAAAGAGTTTGAAACTGCGAGCAACCGCGAACTCAAGAGGTGGGCGAACGAATGGGTTAAACAACGAGGGCTCGCAGTGTTTCGGTCGACTCAGGTAACGACTGGAAATAAGATCAGGCTTGCGATAGAAGCTAAAGACCTATTGGCCGAGGGCCACGCGTGGCGCTCAACGACCCTGGGCGTGATCTATGATCTTGAGATTCCAGCATTTGAAATCAACTTCGGCGCTTCCATGAACGGCGAAATGTTCGGCTGGTCGCAAGAATTAGAATTATCTTACGGTGAAACAGACTACAAATACCTTTTTCCCAATTACAAAGACTACGGCTACGGCATCTTCCTTCTCGACGACAAGAGTCGAGACTACGTTCTCAAAAATATCCAGAACGAGAAAGACGACTTTCTGCGCTCGATGATGTGGGGAAGTCTCTGGGACAGCGTCCGCGAAAGCGAGCTTGATCCGAAGGAATATGTTGAGTTGGCCATCAAGAACGTCGGCCTGGAAAAAGATGAAAGCACGATCCAGACGATTCTCGCCCGTGTCTCAACGGCGATGACGTACTACAGGTCAGAACCGCGAGCGGTAGCGACCGGGTCTCACGATTTGGGATTGCGGAATGCGGATTGGGGATCTGCTCCACGACTATCTGCGAATCCGCAATCCGAAATCCGCAGTCCGCAATTTGGCAAAGCCGTCGCTACTGATCTGTCGACGCGACTCGAATCGATGCTGATCGAGAAAATGCGCACTGCTCCAACGCTGGGGCAGCGGATCACTTTCTACCGCGCGTTCCTGAACATTGCGTCGACTGACACGGCTCGGTCAACCCTTAAAGACATCCTCAATTTGAAATTTCATATTTCAGATCTGAAATTGAAAACCAAGGACCGGTTCGACATCGTCACCCGCCTGCTGATCCTCAATGATCCCGAAGCTCCGAAGCTTCTCGCCGATCTCGAGAAGACCGAAACGTCCGACGAAGCTAAACGCTACGCATATGCCGCAAGGGCGGGCGTCGCGACGGCCGAGAGCAAAGCCCGGTACTGGAACGATTTCACGACCAACAAAGAGATTTCCGAAAGCTGGATCGAAGCGGCGTTCGGCCCGTTCAATTCGGTCCGTCATGCCGATCTCACACTGCCTTACCTCGAACGAGCTCTGAAGGAGCTCCCGAATCACAAACGCAATCGCAAGATCTTCTTCATCAACGGATGGCTCGGTGCATTCATCGGCGGACAAAAGAGTGAAGAAGCACTCGCCATCGTCAACAAATTCCTTGCCGATAACCCGAACCTCGATCGCGATCTGCGACTCAAGATCCTCGAAAATGTCGATCTGATCGAGCGCGCGGTGAAGATCCGTGGGACTTACTCGAAGAATTAGCCACAGAGCA
>JANMUW010000184.1:0-3617 GCA_031392105.1 Acidobacteriota bacterium
CGAGTCTGGTGAGTCTGGTGAGTCTGGTGAGTCTGGTGAGTCTGGTGAGTCTATCGAGTCTCGCGAGTCTAGTGAGTCTCTGGTCCGAGCTCCGGAGGTGCGGCATGTTGGTAGGTCTGGACACAAAACACACATCGAGCTCCGTATGAGCGACACCTCTCAAATTGTGCCGCTCCTTCGGAGTTAGGACCAGGAAACTCGATAGACTCGATAGACTCACCAGACTCGCTAGACTCACAACACTCGCTAGACTCGATAGACTCAAGTGGCGGGTTCGATCTTGTCTGAACGTTTGATCATCGTGAGGCGATTGCCTCGTTCGTTGTACTTCACCTCATCCATGATGTTGTAAATGAAGAGAACCCCGCGGCCTGAGGTTTTGAAAAGATTGGATGGATCCAACGGATCCGGGATCGAGTTGACGTCAAATCCTTCGCCTTCGTCTTCAATGGTGAATCGCGCTTCGGCGGCAGAAACTTCCGCGATGATCCGGACGAGCTTCTTCGCGTCGAACTTGTTTCCGTGTTTCACCGCATTCACGAAAGCTTCGTCGAGGGCGACGAACAGGTTCGACTGTTCCGATTTCACAACGCCAAGCTTCTCGACCCGCTTCATTAGATAATCGAGTACGATGTGCATAAGTGAGATCGCACTAGGCACCTCGAACTCGATGTGCTCATGCAGGTCCTGGAGACTATCTCGCTTGTCGATGTGCCTGCTCTTATAATCGAGGACGATAGCCACAATTTCCTTCAGCTCGGATTCTTCGAACTCGCTCCGGGTGAAGTTTGCGGCAGAAACCTTAAACGCTTTGACATGCTCGTTATCCGTCTCGGATGTCGAAGTCCCGCCGTTCATGTTAGGAATCCGAGTCGATTGAACATCAAGATCGGTGATAACAAGATCGAATTGTTCGAAGTCTGTGACTTCCATTGCGTCCGCCCTGCTTTTCAACAGAGCGATCGAGTGTCCCATAGCCGAAAAAACTTCCTCGAGGGATGTGGCAAGGTCGTCGTGATCGTCAATGATCAGAATTCGTCGCTGCATAAACGGGCGTGGCCGCCAAAACTTGATTACGATCAGCTTTTTGACGTTGTTGCAAATAATAACCCGAATTGTTACTTATTGCCTATCTGTGCCCGAAGAAAGCCTAAAAGTTTACGAGTCCGAATCCCTTGGAAAATATTCGTTTCGCGAGCGGATGTTGATCCGCATTGCAGATCTGAGCTTTTACACGGCGATCAAATTGATCGGAGCGACGATCAGGTGGGAAATCGTCGGCGAGGAAAACTTGAGAGCGGTAATTGCGGACGGCAGACAACCGATCTACTGCCTCTGGCACGACCGCATCTTCGCCGGAACCTACTATCTACGTGACCGGGGAATCGTCGTTATCACGTCACAAAGTCTTGACGGTGAATACATCGCACGGTTTCTAAAACGCTTTGGATTTGGAACGGTGCGCGGATCGTCGAGCCGCGGCGGTGTAAAAGCGCTGGTCGAGATGATCCGCTACATGCGGCGAGGCTTGCCCATGGCGTTTACGGTCGACGGGCCCCGTGGGCCGCAATACATAGCGAAAACCGGACCGATCTTTCTCGCCAAGAAAACGGCAAATCCGCTCCTGCCCTTTAGTGTCGAGTGCTCCGGATTTTGGACTGTCGGCAGTTGGGATCGTATGCAGATCCCAAAACCTTTCACGCGTGCCCGATTCACGTTCGCAGAACCGATTTACGTCGAAGCGAATGCAACCGATTCTACGCTCGAGAGCAAACGAACGGAACTGCAAGAGTCTCTTGAAGCGCTGGTTGAGAATGGCGAAAGGTGGAGAACGAAGACTTAGGGATGCTCCGGCCGAGAAAGGAAATTCGCCGCAAGCAGAACGAACGATATCCACAACAGATCGGCGAGCAGCAGATGTCCCACCTGCATCACAATCGGGGCGAGGGTTAAAAGGGTCGCCGCTCCGAACGCGACTTGAACGATGACGATCCCGGTTAGGATATTGGAGGAGCGGCTTACGGGTCCTTGCCGGCCGCACAACTTACTAAGCCAACCGGCGAGAAAGATCAGGTAGATGCTTGTCATTATCGAGAGAATCGGATGGCTGATTCGAAGCTTTAGTAAAATGTTTGAGGACGCGGAGAAGTCGCTCGCGATGCCCTCGGTCAATGTTTCGGACGGAAACAACATGCTGCCTAGCGCCGCGATCGAGCCGCTCGTCCCGACAAGCAGTATCGCCGCACCGGCCAGGATTAAAAGCAGGACGGGTTTGCGCGATCCGGTTAAACTTATCCTCCTGCTATCTACTGCGAACCATGCCGTGAGCGTTAGCGACGCGAGCAGCAGAAAACTGTTTATGAGATGTCCGACCGCAAGAAAAGGACGTTCGGCCGTAAGCGCTTCGGCTGTATTACCGGTGAGCACTAACACTGCGCCGATAAGAACCTCGGTGATGATAAAGATCAACGACGCCAATGCCGCCGTTCTGACAGGACTGCCCTTCTCAAACCGCCGGAATGCCCAGATGAGAAGCACGATCACAAGCAAGAAGGCAGGGCCGGTCGTCATGCGATGAGAGAACTCGATGATGGTTTTTAGCTCAGGGGCGGAAGGTATAACTTCGCCGTGACAAGTAAGCCAGTGCTGGCCGCAGCCGTCGCCGGATTTTGAGGCGCGAAGGAATACTCCCCACAAAATTACGAGAACGTTGTAAGCAAGCGTGAACCACGCGAACTTTGCGAAACCCGAGATTCTGACCGTCGTCTTCATAAACTTAACGCTTGTCGTAAGCTAAAATAGCATCGGTAATCGGTTTCTCAAACGAACGCGAAATTAGAATTTAAGATAATCGCGTTTTTGTTTTCTTTTGTTAGACGGATGAAAAAGGAACGCATCGACAAGCTACTAGCGGATCGCGGATTCGCCGAATCTCGGGCAAAGGCGCAGTCGATGATCATGGCGGGTGTCGTCCTCGTCGCCGAAAAGCGCGTCGAAAAGCCGTCAGAATTGTTCATGCCGGAGGCCCCGATCCGGATCAAGGGTGATACCGCGGCTTCGCGGTATGTCGGTCGCGGCGGGCTGAAACTCGAAGCCGCACTCGAGCGGTTTCAAATTGATCCGACCGGATACGCATGTCTCGACGTCGGCTCTTCGACAGGCGGATTTACCGACTGTCTACTCCAGCACGGCGCCGAGTCAGTAGTCGCAATCGATGTCGGTACGAATCAGCTCGTGTGGGAATTGCGAAACGACTCTCGGGTTGAGGTGCGTGAGAACACGAACGCGCGGAACATACTTCCGACGGACTTTAACCTTTCGTTCGACTTGATCGTCATGGACGTATCGTTCATCTCAGCTACCAAGATCTTACCTGGATTGTCCCCGTTACTGAGCGATGGCGGAAGGATCGTACTCCTCATAAAGCCGCAGTTTGAAGTCGGGAAGGGCGAAGTCGGGAAGGGCGGAATTGTGCGAGAACCCGAAAAGCACGAACGCGGTGAACGTTCCGCAATTATATTTTCGTGAAGAATATCATTTTCATGGTCTTCCTAGATAAATTGTTTCTGACAGAGATACGCGATTTTTAAGTAATTTTTGGAAGGGTTTGTGGACAC
>JANMUW010000285.1:0-13158 GCA_031392105.1 Acidobacteriota bacterium
CTCGCCTTGAGCGCGTTTTTTGTGCCCAGCAAGCATCGTCATATCCGCGTCCTTGTCGAGCGGCTTGACCATCGGGTAGAACGGGCCCATCTGTATCTCAGGCGTTAACGCGCGAGTCTGTCCCAAAACAGAACCTGTAAACGCAAGTCCCAAGACTCCGGCCGACATCTGTATCAGCTCACGTCGCGAGAACTTTCTATCGTTATTTTTCACTTTGTTAGTCTCCAGTTATTTAGATTCCAGTCTGAAGGAGACCACCCTTGTTCACACTACTGCTCCGGCGAACTTAACACTCTCACCGGTTACCGCGAAATGAATCCCCTGCGCCGCGAGTTTGCCCATCTGCGCCGCGTCGACAGCTTCGGCTCCGCCGTTCGCGCAATCGCCGCCGGCGAAGATCTTCGGGTTCGATGTCTGCATCTGATCATTTACGACAACACGGCCCTTTTCATCTATCGCAACGCCCGCGACGCTTTCAAAAAAGCCACGCATTTTGAGTTGTCCGGTGGCTTTGATCACCATATCGCATGGAATGTCGAATAGTTGCAGCGAACCGTCGGTCCTTTCGCATTGGAGGGCAGTAACGTGCGTGTTGCTGTCGTCGGACATGACTCCGATCGGTGCCGCCTGCCACACAAACTCGATGCCGTCCTTCCGCGCTAACTCCATCTCGTAAGCATAAGCCGATGCGTCGGCTTCGGTACGGCGATAAACCATGACGACCTTTTCCGCTCCAAGGCGTTTTGCCTGGGTTACCGCGTCGATCGCAGTGTTACCCGCGCCGATGACCACGACGGTCTCGCCAAGGGGCACCGATTTCCAATCTCGCGTCTTTATCCTCTCGATAAAGTGCAGCGCGTCGTAGACACCATCGAGATCTTCGCCGGGGATGTTGAGCTTGTTGGTATCGCCAAGGCCGACGCCGAGAAAAATCGCGTCGTGCCATTCGTCAAGATCGGAAAAGGATACGACCTGAGCGGTTCGAGTACCGGCTTCCGCCGGCGAAAGAACCACCCCGTCCGCCGAAACGGCGGCCACACCTTCTTCGTAAGGAGGGGAGTCGTGCGCGCCGATCCTCGTATTCAGCAAAAACTTCACGCCCATCGCCGCGATGCGTTCGGTCTCGGCAAGCGAAACGGCCTGGGGCATTTTGTATTCCGCCATGCCGTATGTGTCGAGCCCGCCTGGCTTTTCTTTCTGCTCGTAAACAGTTACGTCATAGCCGAGGCGAACGAGATAAGCCGCGCATGAAATACCCGCTGGTCCAGAACCGACTATCCCTATAGACTTCCCGTTCGGCTCGCCTTTCGTAAAGATCTGTTTCTCGCTTGATAATGCATAGTCGGTTGCATACCTCTGCAGTCGGCCAATCTCGATCGGCTTCTGCAAGAGCGTTTTCTCAACGCACGCGCCTTCGCACAAGACCTCGACCGGACAGACGCGGGCGCATGTAGCACCGATCGGGTTCGCATCGAAGATGACTCGCGCAGATCCGGTGAGATTTCCGCTTGCGATCTTCTTGATGAATCCCGGCACGTCGATGTGCGTCGGGCACGCGTGCATGCACGGCGCGTCGTAGCAATACAGGCAGCGATTCGCTTCGACCGCGGCTTCGGCCACAGTCATCGCGGGATTTATCTCGGCAAAGTTCTGCTCGATCTGGGTGATGTCGAGAGGTGTGCAAAATGAATCGGGCATATCTCGTCCGTTAACCTGTTTTTCGGCGTCCGACAAACAAACCTATTATGGCCATCAAAAATCCTACCGCCGCGATGACGCCGCCGGCGATACCGATCATGTTGTCGCGAAACTTATCGTTGTCGCAGTATCTTTGCGATACCTCGTATCCGGCAGTCGCCTCCTGGAGCTCCAACGACAAGGGTCCGATCCTGTCGTATTTAAAATCACTCTTAGCCTTTTCGATATCTCTCTCCAGTTTGTCGATCCGCTCGTCATCCGACTTTGCGAGATCGCACGCCGTGCTCGGGATAAATCGGCTGCCCGCCGCGACGGCAATGCCGAGCAAGAGAAACAATACTCCTGCACCTATCAAACCGCCCTTCAGACAGCCGCCCTTCTTCGAAGCAGGTGACGCCGATGCGACCGCGTCTCCGCCGGCCATCAATGGCGGCGGTATTGGTATCGAGGGCGTCGCCCGGGCTTCAGGTGCGACTCCCGGAAACAGGTCGCCGAGACGTTGCCAGGATGAATCGCCGTGCCGGATACTCATGTCACTCGGTGAGAGGATACCGCTACGCAATTGATCGATAACAACATTATCCTCGTACGGTCCCGACTGTTGACCGTCCTTATTGATGTAGATGGGCATTACCCTTTCTCTCCAGGCTGTTCAGATGTCTTTGTTTCGTGATTGACCGTGGGGTTCAGACCCGTTTCAGTCCGCCACGATCTGTCCATAAGCATCCGGACGGCGATCACGGAAGAACTGCCAGGTGTTTCGGACTTCGCGGATCTTGTCCATATCCAGGTCTGCGACGACGAGTTCGTCTTTGTCGCGTGATGCTTCGGCGATGATCTGGCCGCGCGGATCACAGAAGTAACTCTGGCCGTAAAATTCACCGATGTTCCAAGGAGCTTCGGTTCCGACTCTGTTGATCGCTCCGACGAAATATCCATTTGCGACGGCATGCGCGGGCTGTTCAAGCTTCCACAGATACTCGCTCAAACCTGCGACCGTCGCCGATGGATTGAAAATAATTTCAGCTCCGTTCAGTCCTAAACATCTCGCGCCTTCGGGAAAATGCCGGTCGTAGCAGATGTAAACTCCAATCCGTGCGAACGCCGTGTCGAAACACGGATACCCGAGATTGCCCGGACGAAAATAAAACTTCTCCCAAAAGCCGGGAGCGACGTGCGGGATGTGAGTCTTGCGATACTTACCGAGATATTTCCCATCGGCATCGATCACCGCACACGTGTTGTAATAAATTCCCGTCTGCTCCTCTTCGTAGATCGGTACGACGATCACCATTCCGTGCTCCTTCGCAACGTCCTGCATCAGCTTGACGGTCGGTCCGTCCGGGATTTTCTCGACCGCTTCATACCAACGCGTCTGCTGCTCCGCGCAAAAATACGGCGTCGTGAAGATCTCCTGGAAGCAGAGCATCTGAACACCCTGCTTCGCTGCGTCCTCGACGAACTTCATCTGATGATCGATGTTCGCTTTTTTTATTTGTTCGATCGGCGCGTCAGCCGGTGCCTGGTTGTGCGCCTGGATCAGGCCGCATTTGACGATACGTGACATAGTTTATTTTTTGAAAAAATCGCAAATCCAAAATCGCAAATCGGCTTAGCTCATCCAATTCACGCCAGCTTCGGGGTTCCACTTCGTCGTCGTCTTCTTAAGTTTCGTCCAAAACTCGATCGAGCTTTTGCCGGTGATGTCGTTCGAACCGAATCGCGATTCGTTCCATCCGCCAAACGAGAACGGCTCTCGCGGAACGGGCACACCGATGTTGATGCCGATCATCCCCGCCGACGCGTGCTCCATCACGTAACGTGCGAGACCTCCGCTTTGCGTAAATACCGACGCGGCGTTCCCGTACGGATTCGCGTTCTCGATCTTGATTGCATCATCGAGCGTCTCGGTCCGGATGATCGAAATGACGGGGCCGAAGATCTCTTCCTTCGCGACGGACATCTCGGGCGTGACGTAGTCGATGACGGTCGGTCCGACATAGGTTCCGTTCTCTTTCCCTTCGACGACGGTGTTGCGGCCGTCGACCAGGACCTTCGCTCCATCGCGTTCGGCTTCGGCGATGTAATTCTCGATGCGTTCCTTTGCAGCCTTCGAGATCACGGCCCCGAGATTTTTCCCCGGCACGATCTTTCGAGCTTCGTCACAGATCTTGTCGATGATCGCATCGACGTTGCCGACCGCAAGCATCGCCGACGCCGCCATACATCGTTGGCCCGCACATCCCGACATTGACGCCGTTACGTTGCTCGCCGTCATCGCCGGATTCGCGTCAGGCAATACAAACAAGTGATTCTTTGCACCGCCTAGCGCGACGCACCGTTTCAGGTGGTGCGTGCTTCGTTGGTAGACAAGCTTCGCGACCTTCGTCGATCCGACAAAGCTGACCGCTTCGATATCCGGATGATCACAGATCGCCTCGACGGTTTCCCTTCCGCCATTCACGACATTGAAAACGCCGTCGGGCAGGCCGGATTCTTTCAGCAGCTCCGCCATCCTCTGCACCGCCAGCGGCACAAGTTCGGACGGCTTCATTATCATCGTGTTGCCGAGAACGAGAGCGTTCGGCATCGTCCAGTTCGGCACCATTAGCGGAAAATTGAATGGCACGATCGACGCCACAACGCCGAGCGGAAAATGCTCGGTACGACATTCGACGCCGCGGCTGACCTCGAGGATCTCACCGGAAACGAGCTGCGGCATCGAACACGCAAACTCGGTCAGCTCGATGCTCTTTTCGACCTCTGCCTTTGCTTCGTCCCACGTCTTGCCATTCTCTTCCGATACGAGAGCTGTCAGCTCGTCGAAATTTTTCTCGAGCAACTGGCGGTATTTGAAAAATACCTGCACTCGTTCCTTGATCGGCGTTCTGCTCCAACCCTCGAACGCGTCTTTCGCGGCCCGCACCGCGGCGTCGAGTTCGTCTCTTGTCGACAACGGGACCTGCGAAAGCAAGTTGCCGTCGATCGGTGAGATAACCT
Organism: Acidobacteriota bacterium; assembly: GCA_031392105.1. Classification (GTDB taxonomy): domain Bacteria; phylum Acidobacteriota; class Blastocatellia; order Pyrinomonadales; family Pyrinomonadaceae; genus OLB17. The sequence goes on from JANMUW010000285.1 coordinate 4,699, forward strand.
CTAACGATTCACCGGCCGAGCTTTCCTGAAACTCGCCGCCGTAAAAATTCCTGACCTTGCCGTACTTCGATGTTGCTGCTGCGGTTGCCATTTTGTTAAGTCTCCTGCCCTTCGACTGCGGGCGTAAATTCTCCGGGCGGGCTAGCCTTCATCAGACCCCAGTGCACGAAGAATGCGACGCCGAAACCAACGAACCAAGCATAATCGTACAGCGGTCGAAGTGTAGGAATTATCAGGCCAACCCACGCAAAAAAGCAACCCAGAAGCGTTGCGGCGACGGCGCGCCAATTCCAGCCGGCATAGGTGCCGCGCGTTCGATATAGATCGACGAGGTTCAAGTTCTTCTGCCGGACGATCCAGTAGTCGGCGATGAGAACACCCGCGATCGACCCGAGCCCGCCGGAGTATCCGAGGAGCCACGAAAATATGTAGCCGCTCGGATCGGCGAGAAGCTTCCACGGCTGCATGAGAATTCCGATGATCCCTGTGATCAAACCGCCGGTCCGGAACGAGATGAAGCGTGGAAAAGCGTTCGCAAAATCGTTAGCAGGAGAGACGACGTTCGCCGCGATGTTGACCGAGAGCGTCGCAACGACGATCGTAAACATCGAGATCGCGACAACAAGCGGCTGCGAGAATTGGCCGACGAGTTTTACGGGATCCCACAGCTCATCCGCTTTCGCGTTCGGGAAAACGACGACCGCTGCCGACGTGATCAAAATCCCCATAGCGGCGAAGATCACCATCGTCGTCGGAAGCGCGACTGTCTGTCCGATGGCCTGTTCGCGCTGGCTCTTCCCGAAGCGTGTGAAGTCGGGCATGTTCAAGCTCAGTGTCGCCCAGAAGCCGATCATTGCGGTCAGCGACGGAACAAAGATGGGAAAGAATTCGCCAAATGTCCGAAACTTGCCGGGCTCGTTCAGCAGAAATCCGACACCACCTGCCTGGTATAGGATCCATCCCAGCAGTACCGCGGTCATTATTAGCACGAACGGTGCGGCCCAATTCTCGACATGCCGGAGCAGATCCATCCCGCGATAGATCACGAAAATATTCATTGACCAGAAGATCAGAAACGACAACCATTCCGTCGGTGTGTGCCCGCCGATAGCTTCGCCGAGCAGCGTGTTCCATCCGGGAATAAATGACGAAAAGAAAATGTGAAAAGCCTGTCCGCCGATCCATGCCTGAATTCCGAACCAACCGCACGCGACAATCGCACGCATGAGCGCCGGCAAGTTCGATCCAACGGTTCCGTACGCGGCGCGAGCGAAGACGGGAAACGGAATGCCGTACTTCGTTCCGGGATGCGAGTTGAGCAGGATAGGCGCCAGCACGATCGTATTACCAAGCAGGATCGTTATCAGCGCTTGCCACCAATTCATCCCCGACGAGATCAAACCCGACGCAAGCATGTACGTCGGTATGCAATGCGCCATCGAGATCCAGAGCGCGGCATAGTTGTACGTTGTCCAGTTGCGTTTTGCGACAGGCACCGGCGCAAGATCTTCGTTGTAGAGAGGTGACGATTTGATATCCGCTAACGCAACATCGTTCAACTCAATCCGTCCGTCATCGTGTTGAATAGTTTCGACCATAAGAAGTTTCGTTCGTCTGCTCCCAAGGAATTGAACCCTCCTCAGGCGTTAGGCTTGTTGTTCTTCTGCTCGAGCTTGTTCTTCAGCCTTGTCCATCTCTTGTTCCGTGCATTCCGTGGTTCTCTCAGAAGCCAACCACGGAATGCACGGACCCACCGAATAAAGAGGAAAAGAACGAAGAGCACAGAAGAATTACAGACCCAAAAATGAAAACCACGATCCGAATGCTTCACTCAAAATTCAACTTCTTCGCAACCGCCTGAAACCGTTTGTCGTCCCGCACAAAATCAAACTTGGTAAGGTACTTGATCTGAAACAACGTCGGCTCGTTCTCATCGGCCGATCTTTCTAACCAGTACAGAGTTTGCTCGCGGTCCTTGACGGTGGCTGCTCGCAGGGCAACCAGCACGGCGGCAATGCGCACCGGCTCTTTCTGCTTCTCAATCGAAGGCGAGCCTTTCGTCGCATTCGCGGTTTCGGTGAACCAAAGGCGGTTTGCTGCCTCAAGGCCATTTTCGTTTTTCACATTCCTCAACTGCGCGGCAAATGCGACGCCTCCATCCATCTCAAGGGCCTTCGTGTTTTCGAGAAATGCTCGCTCGAGGTCCCCAGATTCTTCGCATGTCAATCCGATCAGCCACTGCGGGAGTGAGAACTGCGGATTTTCTCCGACGGTTCTTTCCAACTGTTCGATAGCTTCCGGATAACGGCGGGAGAACATGTACGCCATTCCGATGTTCGTTTGAGTTATCGGCGAGAGCGGATTCAACTCGCGAGCCTTGAACAGTTTTTCCAGAGCCTCATCGAATCGGCCGACATTGATCAGAAAATATCCGTAACGCAGAAACGCATCCGAATTGTTCGGATTCAATTCGATCGCCCGTTGCAGGCTCTTTTCCGCATCGGGCCAGTTCTTGTCGATCAGAAATTGTATAAGTGCGAGCGAAGTATGCGTGCTGGAAAGGTCGCTGTTGAGCTGCAGCGCGCGATTCAAGGAGCGGCGGGCGTTCGGGATCGTCTCTTCGGCAGAACGCATACCCAGGTTGAAAAGTATCAGGTTAGCATCGGCGATTCCCGCGTACGCCTCGGCAAAGCTGGAGTCGAGTGCAACCGCCTGCTGATAAAGCTCTATGCTGCGGCTCAATCCGTCTGTCGTGTTCTGAGTTTGATAAAAGCGGCCGCGCAGATACTTCTCATATGCGTCGTTATTAGTCGTACCGCGCCGAACAAGCTGTTCACTGTCTGATCTCGAGAGCTCGAACGAGAGCGCCTTTACGATGCTTGAAGAAAGTGCATCCTGAATCGCGAACAGGTTAGTCGCCGGCTGCTCGAACTTATCCGCCCATATCTGTTCGCCGGTCGATGTCCGGATCAAAGTGGCATTCACGCGAAGTCGTCCATCAGCTTCCTGGATAGTGCCTTCGAGAACGGCATCGACATTGAGTCTGCGTCCGACATCCATCGAGTCGTTCATCATCTGCGGCAAAGCCATTATCGCACTCGTGGGACGAACAACCACCTGGCGCATACCTCCAAGTTTGGTTATGAGCGCGTCCGTCAGTCCGAGCCCGAGGACCCTTGCGTTTTCATCTTCGTTCAAGGGTCGAAGAGGCATCACAGCGACGGAGTTGATACGATCGCCTCGAGGCGTCGCGTATCGATACCCCAAGAAAATCCCAGCTGCTATAACCGCGACCAGGCCAAGCGAAGCCGCGATCAGTTTTCCGTATGCTCTGCTCGGAGGCGGTAACCGATCGGCACTCGACCAGCCCTCTACACTTGACAATCGGTCGGCTATCGTCGGCAGCAACGCCGTCGGTTCTCCCAAAGTCGTTTCGGAGGACACTCCGTAGACGAGCGGGTTACCATCGTCGAGACAGAAGCCTAGTGTGTCATCGTAATAGTCTCGTTTGCATGATGGGCATCGCTTCATCGGTACATCATCCGCGTGCTCGTTATCTAAAATCGGTGATCATGATCGCGTTTCCGACGCCTTCCGCCCGGACGATCGCGATCCGTTTTCCGTCCCGTGAGTATTCTCGACGGGCAATACCGGGAACGTCGAAGTCGGTTATCTGTTTTCCTTCGCCGCCGTCAACCGGCTGCAGCCACAGATTCTGTTTTTCGCCGGGTGCGATAACAACGGTGATGCCTTTGTCATCGGGTGTCCAGATCGGCCCACGACCGATGTTCGTATTGCTCGGAGCTTGAAATACGTTTATCGGTTCGCCACCATCGGCCGGGACGATCGCGAGCCGGTTCCATACCTGTGACTCTTTGTTCGCCACAAAGCATGCGAACCGCGTACCGTCGCGCGAATATCGCGGCTCGATAGAAAAGTAATCGGTAAGCCTTTGGGCCTCGCCGCCTTCGATCGGCACACGCATGATCCGGTGCATTCCTTCGATCCACGCCGAAAAGAGGACCCACTTTCCGTCGGGCGAGATGTCCGGGTTATCAGCTTCGGGTGAAGTATTGAGAACCATCCGGTTCGATCCGTTAATATCGATTCGCACCAACTGCCCGCCGTACGCACTGCTCGTATACACGATGTGCCGGCCGTCCGGGGAGACAACAGGCGTTGCTTTGAATATCCTGTCGCTTGTAAGCGGTTTCGCATTCCCGCCATCGGCGTCCATGATCCAAATTTCAGCATCTCCGGTCTGGTCCGAAACATAAACGATCCGGTTGTCAGGCGTCCACGACAATCCCCAGGTATCGCCGGTTGCGGGCATCACCTGCCTGGCATTCTCGGGCTTCAGATCGGGCGAGATCCATACTGCGGACCGGGCCACAAGTTCGCCCGTGACAAGGGACTTGCCATCCGATGTTATCGAGACCGAGTAATAACCGTTCAGATTGTTCGTCAGCCGGCGAACTTCTCCGGATGGATAGGCGATTTCAGACAGCTGCGGTTGGCTGATAGTGTTTTCGGTGGCGGCAACGATGACCGAATCTCCTGTCGGATGCCAAACCAGGTCATCTCCTTTCACCCATCGCGCCGTACCAAGCTCATAGCTTTCACTCCCGTCGACGGGTACGATCGTAACCGCCAATTGCGGGTTTGGTACTCTTGAGTCGGCACCCGAAAAAGTTGCGATCATTTTACCGTCCGGCGACCAGGCAGCCGTGCCCTCAAAAAATTCATCGCCGGAAAGTGATGCGATCTTCTGTTCACTCGTACCGTCCGGCTTGGCAACGAATATTGCCGATTCGCTTCCTTCAAAGTAGAAACGAGAGAAGCTTACATATTGACCGTCGGGCGAGAATTCGAGGCTGCCGGCGTTCGAAATCACTTTCGTGGGAGTCCCGCCAATGGTAGGTACTCGATAAACTGTAGGTACCTCAGCCATTCGCGTTTCGGCGTTGAAATAAAGGAACTCACCGTCCGGGGAGAACGATAGGTTTCCGAATCCGTCCAATTCGCCCGGCTTCACTACCTGGATATTGCTTTGCGTCTTTATTTGTTTTAACCAGATCGATCGATCGCCGCCCTCCGTGCGAATGTATGCGAGAAACCTGCCGTCCGGCGAGACCTCCGCTCCGCGGGCCTTTCCGTCACCGGTCAACCTCTGGGTCTGCATGTTCGCATTCGACCTCGCCGGTTGCTGCCGGTCTAAAAACCGGAAGATCCCATATGCGAACCCCGTGATCAAAACGAGGACTGCGAGGACGATCGCGACAATGCCAAACTTCGGCAGCTTTTTCTTCGTCGCGCCGGCGGCATCGCTCGTGTAAAGGCGAGTGTTTGCCTCGGTCGCGACTTTTCCTTTTAACGACTCCGGTGAGCGCAGCTTTATGGTTGCCGGGTCGCTGCTTCCGCTCGCCGGCCCTTCAAGCAAAGCGGCTCCATCATCGAGACAGTAGTTCAACGTCTCGTCTGTGTAATTTCGCCTGCATTCGGGGCATCGTTTCATCTTCGTTCCGTCAAGCGTCCCCGAGCGTTCCGCTTATAAGGCAATAGCTAAATTTAGACCTGTTAAGTCCGAGCATCAATGCCAGGAGCGACGCCTTCAGATTATTAATGCTATGCGGGTATAACGGTTCGCCGGTCAACATTTTCTTGATGATGAAGGTTAGGACCGCGAAAGGCGAATGAGCAAGCGACGGAGCCACTCGCCATGAAATATCTTCGACGACAATGTCCCGAAAACCATTCCGGGCTAGTGCACCAACAAACCCGTCGATGGCCGGCATTTCGTCGAGAGCCCAGCCATCACAAGCGATCCGGTAGAACCGCCTGACGACCGGGTTAAGTTCGCTCTCCGGACATTTGATAAAACAGTCCGCAACGACAAACCGCCCACCGGTTTTGAGTACGCGAGCCATTTCGCGGATCAGGTCCTGTTTATCGGCTCCCTCGGCATAACACGCGCTTTCAACCGCCCAAGCTCCATCCGCTGATCGGCTCGCGATCGGCAGGCTGACATAGTCGCTGCGGAGGATCTCTATTCGATCGGCTAACTTTTCTTCTTTATTGAGCTCCGAAGCGCGCCGAACTTGAGAAGGTGCGAGAGTGAAACCCTTGATCAACGATCGAGGATAATACCTCGCGACAGATCGGGCGATCGAGCCCATACCGCAACCGAGATCGATAAACGTGGACGCGCTATTCGGTTCAAGATCCAGCCGCATGGCTACCTCGACATTCATTTGTTCGAGCATCGCCTCGCGATCGAGCGGATCCATTCCCCAGCGATAAAAGCCGAGGTGCATGTTAAATCCCCGGCTCCAATGCTCATAGTCAGGCCCGGCTTGCTCGTAGAACTCGACGATGCGCTCGCCTCGATCAGCTAACGGTTCGCTGAAGGCTTCTACTGCAGTTCGGGCAAATGATAAAGGGTTGCCGTCCATGATCTGCAACTGGCTACTCAAAATTCTCGATCATCCAGATGTCACCACCCTCGGGCCGAAAGCGATCGAACAAGATCCACTTGCCGTCGGGCGACCAAACCGGATAGTCAATGCGGACATCTGCATCGGAAAATTCGAAAAGTTTTTCCGGGACTGCGGCCGGGCCGATCGGCGAAGACCAGAGAGTCTTGTGCGACGTTACGTCTATCAATGACGAATAAGATGGATTAAATGACAGGTGTCCCCCGCCAGTAACGTTGGGCAGTTCCGTCAGCGGGCCGCCGTCGGTCGGTGCCTGAACGACTCTCCAGCCGGCTGCCGTCGCGGCCCGAAAAACGATTGCATCACCCGTCTTGTTCCATCTGATGAAGTGGCCCCGAACACCGACGCGGGTCAGTTGCCGATCGTTTGTACCATCGGCATTCATCAGCCAGATCTCGGTTCTGCCCGTTCGGTCCGACTGATACGCGATCGACCTGCCGTCAGGAGAGTAGAAAGGGTTGACGTCTGTAGCCGCGTCGCTCGTCAACTGTGTAAGCGAACCGGTTTCGACGTCGGATCTCCAGATGTCGGCGTTCCCGTCCCGCGAAGAGAAAAACACGACCTGTTTGCCGTCGGGCGCCCAGGTAGGTTGGAAGTCTCCGCCAGGACCACGGGTAAGCTGGCGCGTAGAACGGTCACTGAAAGAGTATATCCAGACGTTCATCTCGCCCGCCCGGTCGGAGTTGAATGCGATTTTCGAACCATCGGGTGAAATCGATCCACGGCTATCTTCCCGGGTCGTCGAGATGACCTCCTCGGGCGAACCGGTCGGTTTTCCGTTTACGGGTGAAACCGGCAATCGCCAAATATCCGCATTCTGTTTCAAGACCGAAAATCCGAGATGCTTTCCATCGCGCGAGATCGCCATCTCGACGTCCTGTCCGGCGCCGGTAGTTACCTGTTGAGGCTGGCCTGAAGGCTCGCCGGATTCCGACAGCCCGATCCGCCAGATGTTATAACCGCCGCCACGATCCGACGAAAAATAGATGTACTCATTCTTGCTCGACCAGACGGGATTCAGATTATTGTTCAAGTCGTTGGTGATCCACGTCAGCTTTCGAGTGTCGAGCTCGACCGTTCGAATATTGAACTTCGTTCGTTCGATATTCTGGAACACGATCCGCTTACCGTCAGCCGACCACTGCGGTCTGACATGGCTTGCCTCTTCGGAGACGTCGGTTGAGATCTGCTGCGGATTATGCCCGCTGCCGTCCGAGGTCCAGATGCGCCGCGGACCGGCTCGGGACGCATCATACGCGATCGACTTGCCGTCCGGCGAGAATGCAGGATTGTAAGCGCTCTCGATGATCTTAGTCTCGGCACCAGACTGAAGCTCTACGCTCCAGATGTCACCTCCCTCGAACGCCGCGAACACATCGACGGGCTGAAGTTTTTCGTCGGCCTTCTGCGCTCGCACGAACAGTAACGAGCCGCCGTCTGGTGACCAAGCGGCCTGGATGTCGTCCAAGACTCCGCGTGTAAGCTGCCGCTCGTCACCGGTCGCTAATTCTTTTACAAAGATTTTGCGAACTCCGCCGACTTCACCTGAGTACGCGACCTTCGTTCCATCGGGCGACCATGTCGGGTACTCTTCGATCCCATCCGCAAACGTCAATTGAGTTAACTTCGGCTGCGGAAGCGCGACCGGGCCCGGGTCGCGACGTCCCAGAAACCAGTACGCGACAAGTGCGATCAAGCCGGTAAGTATTACGGCACCGACGATCCATGTTGGAGAGACGCGAATGCCGGGAGCCGCGACGTGTACCGACGTGCGATCGCCGCCGATCACCTGAGTAGGATTTTCCTGGCCGATCGTGGGGGCGTCACGTGCGAGGTAACCTGCCGGCAAGACGGCAGTCTTGGCATCTCCCGTTATGACTTCGGATGTCGGACCGTCAAGCAGCGCGGTTCCATCGTCGAGACAATAGTTGAGCGTCTCGTCAGTGTAATCTCGCATGCACTCGGG
>JANMUW010000357.1:0-7686 GCA_031392105.1 Acidobacteriota bacterium
TTTCGCCGGCGAGATACCCTGCCGTTCCTGTCCTTCGAGATCGGTAACCTTCGTTCCGTGGATGAACTCCATCGTCAGGACCTTGCGTGTGGTCGCGTTCCAATAGATCTTCGGGACGTGAATATTCGACCAGTTCTTAAAATTCTCGCGAAAACGTTCGGCGTTGTGACCTTCGGCGGCGTAATCCATCTCTTCGTGGATCGTCGTGTTGAACTCGCGCAGCATTCCCGACCAATCGGCATTCTCATTAAGCTGCGGAAAGCGCTCGGCGAAATTCGCGACCTTGTTCAGGATCTCGAGATCACCCTTGATCGTCGCTTCCAGATTCGGCCGCTGAACTTTTACGGCCACTTCTTCGCCGCTGTACAAACGTGCACGGTAAACCTGGCCGAGTGATGCGGCGGCAACCGGCTCGAGCTCGAACTCGGCGTAAACATCATTGATCTTTCGGCCAAGCTCTTTCTCGATCCGCGCGAACGCGATCTCATTCGGAAAAGGTGGAACCTGGTCCTGCAATTCGCCGAGAGCCTTCACAAAGGGCAGCGGCAGAAGGTCGGCTCGTGTTCCCATCGATTGCCCGATCTTGATAAACGTCGGCCCAAGCTCGATCAGCTTGTCCTTCAGCCAGACAGCTTGTCGTTCCTGATTCGCTTCCTTGTTCGTCTCGCCGCCGATGATGATAAGCCGAAGAAAGCGCAAGAACAGATCAAGAAACCATAGCCTAACGCCAAACAACTTCTCGCCGAATACGGCAGCACGGGTAAGGCGCTCAGCTTTTTTCAGTCGCTCCTTCGCATAGCGGTCATGCGCTTTTTTGTGGATGTCGTACTGATCCAGGTAGAGATAGAGGGCGAGTTTGCCGATCACCGCCGAGACGTGAAAAATCCGAAAGTAGCCGCGCAGACCGTTGTAACGTTTCTCGACGTCCGCCTCTTTCGCAGCGAGAAATTTCTCTTCGGCGATTATCTGCTCGTTAGTTACGAACTTCGCGATCGGCAAAGTAGCCGTCGCCGTCATCGAATGATGGCCGTTGATCTCCGGCTGTTCTGCGTCCAAAACCGCCAATGCCTGCTTGTCAGAAATATCGTTCATTCTAAGATCCATTTCGTCGCTCAAGCCAAGTTCGATGCATGAGCAACTCGCCGCTTTGCATCACAATATCTCGAGCATATTCCGTACGCCCTGCGTGTCAAAATAGTTCAGCGCCCGCCGCGAGTCCTTTTCGATCTGGGTTTTAAGCTCGTCGATGCCGCTGAATTTTCTCTCGTCCCGGATGCGATGCAGGAATCTCACCCGAAGCACATCGCCGTAAAGATCACCGTCAAAATCGAAAATATATGTCTCGATCGATGGTTCCGCGTCATTTTCAAATGTCGGCCGTACGCCGATATTGGTTATACTTCGCCTCCACGTTCCGTCGAGTAGTGTCGCCGTCGCATACACGCCGAACTTCGGCACGACGCGGTTGTGCGGTTTGAGATTCGCGGTTGGAAATCCGATCGTGTGTCCTCGGCGATTCCCTCGAATTATGACGCCTTCGACTCCGTATGGACGGTCAAGCATGCGACGTGCGAGATTGACCTTACCCTCTGCAAGCAACCCGCGAATCTTCGACGAGCTAATGCGATTGCCTCGAAGGCGAACTTCATCTACTTCGTCTGCGAAGAAACCGAGTTCGCTGCTCATCTTTCGCAAGAGATCGATGTTTCCGCCGCGATCTTTGCCGAATGCGAAACCCTTACCGAGATAAACTTCCTTTGCATGCAGGCGGTCATGAATGATGTCGCGCAAAAAATTCTCCGCCGGGTTCGACGCGAACTCCCGATCGAATTTCATGACGATCGCCTGGTCGATTCCGAGAACTTCGAAATTCGCCAGACGCTGGTCCAGTGTTTGGAGGAGCGGCGGTGCTGATTCCGGATGCAGAACGGCTCGCGGGTGCGGGTCGAACGTAATCGCAGTCGCTTGTGAGCCCGTCGCTTTTGCGCGTTCGACGACGGTTCGCATTATTTTCTGATGACCGAGATGAAGTCCATCGAAAACGCCCAACGTCAGTACCGACGGGCGAAGGATATTTGCGTTCTCGGTGCCGTGGAATATTTTCATCGTCATTGCTCCGGAGGAGCGAAATGTTTGTAGACGCGTCCGTAAAAAAAAGGATTTCGCTCCGAAGGAGCGAAAGATATCAACAAGCAATATCTTGACACAAGTTCCGCTCCTCCGGAGCGGACACCTAAACAGAATCTCGCGCTACAAACATTCGGCCCCTACGGAGCCAGGCCCGAAGCTCAATCCCCCAAATGTTTCCCCGGAACCAAATAATTCCGCACATAATCCGCTACCGCTTCATCAAGCGCGGTGGTCTCGGCGGCATATCCGGCGTCGCGGATCCGCGTCAGATCGGCCTGCGTGTGATATTGATACTGACCTCGAATGTGTTCCGGCATTTCGATGAACTCGACCTTTTTCGGAACTTCGAGAGATCGGAATATCGCGTCAGCGAGCGAGTTCCATGTGTTCATGACGCCAGAGCCGACATTGAAAAGGCCGCCGGTTTTGTTTTCGAGAAAATGCAGTGTCATCTCGACCGCGTCTTTGACATAAACAAAGTCGCGGCCGAATTCGCCGTCTTCGTAATCGGGATTCGCGCTCCTGAAAAGCTGTAGCTTGCCGGACGCATTGATCTGATCAAACGCCTTGTTGATCAGCGAACGCATGTCGCCCTTATGAGTTTCATTCGGTCCGAAGACGTTGAAATATTTCAGTCCGACGATCTTGTCGAACATTCCATTCCGACTCGCATACTGATCGAAGATATGTTTCGAGTAGCCGTAGACATTCAGCGGGCGGAGTTTGTTGAGATTCTCGGTGCCGTCGTCCATTCCCACCGATCCGTCACCGTATGTCGCAGCGGACGATGCGTAAACAAAACGAATGTCATTCGCGACAGCGAACTCGGCGAGATCCTTTGTGTACTGATAATTATTGCGGAGCATGTAGTCCGCGTCGGTCTCCGTCGTCGACGAGCACGCACCCATGTGGACGATCGTCTCGGCGTCTTTGAAATCTCCGACGTCGTCGATGAAATCATCCGCGTCGATATAATCGGCGAACTTCAGCGGTGGAAGATTTTTCCACTTGTCGGTCTCATCCGCACGATCGACGATGAGGATGTCGTCGTGGCCGAGCTCATTGAGCCGCCAGACAATTGCACTTCCGATAAACCCGGCCCCGCCGGTTACGATGATCTTTCTCATTAAGATTATTATCCGTAGATAAAGACAGATGGCAACACAGGTCAGAACCGGAAGCGGTAGCGACCGGGCGACCCGTCAGAAACGAGACCTCATAACCCAATCGGGTTACCCGGTCGCTACCGCTTCCGGTTCTGACCTGTGGCGTCCGACTCCGCATTCCGGATTTGAATCACCACCCCAAAATATAAGCAAACATCAAGGGTGCAACGATCGAAGCATCGCTTTCCACGATAAACTTCGGCGTCTTTGCCTCGAGCTTGCCCCATGTGATCTTCTCATTCGGCACCGCACCGGAATATGATCCGTACGAAGTCGTCGAGTCGGATATCTGGCAAAAATATCCCCACACCGGAACGCCCGTTCGCTGCAAGTCCTGGTGCAGCATAGGAACGACGCAGATCGGAAAGTCTCCGGCGATACCACCGCCGATCTGAAAAAATCCGATAGACGATCCTTCCGACTCGCGTGTGTACCAATCGGCGAGCATCGTCATGTACTCAATACCCGTCTTCACGGTGTGAACGTTTTCGATATCGCGGGTGATGACGTGTCCGGCGAACATGTTCCCCATCGTCGAATCTTCCCATCCCGGCACGACCATCGGCAGATTCTTTTCCATCGCCGCGTACTTCCACGAATCTTTCGTATCGATCTGGTAATACTCTTCGAGCGATCCGTTCTTCAGAACCTGGTACATGAACTCGTGCGGGAAGTATCGCTGACCTTCCGCTTCGGCCCGAGTCCAAACTTCGACCATCGCCTTTTCCAATCGCCGCATCGCTTCGTGCTCGGGGATGCACGTGTCGGTCACTCGATTCATGTGACGATCGAGCAGCGCCTGTTCATCTTGGGGCGTCAGGTCGCGATAATTCGGGACGCGTTCGTAAAAATCGTGCGCGACGAGATTGAATAGATCCTCTTCGAGATTAGCTCCGGTGCATGAAATTATCTGGACCTTGTCCTGGCGTATCATCTCCGCGAGGCTCAATCCCAACTCTGCCGTCGACATCGCACCCGCGAGCGTGATCATCATCTTGCCGCCGCTATCGAGATGTTTCTTGTAACCTTCCGACGCATCTATCAGCGCCGCGGCGTTGAAGTGACGATAGTGATGTTTGATAAACTCAGTGATCTGGTTGTTCATAATGCAAAAGCCCGGGCGTAAACAAGGGCGAGATATTTAGTGTCGCGCATTTCGCCCTTGCTTACGCGCGGGCTTTCGCTATGTGAGACAAAAAATGCGAATACGAAATGATATCTCATCGCGTCCTTTTCGTGTATTCCGTCCTTTGCGACTTCGCGGGAGAAGGTTTCCCGCAAAGACGCAGAGCCGCCAACAGAAATCCGGACTCGCCCAATCAAGAACTTGGCAATCTGGAGGTATTATCAAGACGTGAGAGCCTTAAGCATATTGATCGCCTTTATGTGCACCAGCCTTCTATTCGGGTGTAATGGTGTGCGTCAGCCGGCGGAGCGAGAGAGCAGCCTTTCACTAGAACGCGCGTTCGAGCAGCACGCTCGCGATGTTCAGGTCGAGGGTGAAGGCGTTGTCACACGAGTACTCTCCGATGATCGTTCGGGCAGTCCGCATCAGCGATTCATCGTACGCCTCGCATCAGGCCAGACCGTGTTGATCGAACACAATATCGAGCTTGCTCCGCGCATTGACGATCTGAATGAGGGCGACACGGTCAGCTTTTTTGGCGAGTATGTGTGGAACGCGCAAGGTGGCCTCGTGCACTGGACTCACCATGATCCGGCGGGCAGGCACGTAGCGGGCTGGCTAAAACACAAGGGCCAAGCTTATCAGTAGGGTTTTCATGTTGAACTTTTCGGCTGAGCTACCTCCCGCAAAGACGCGAAGTCGCAAAGTAGATCAACTTGATTGTAACCGTTCGATTACCAGTGTAATATCGCTTCCGTTACTCGCTTGAGACTTATCCATTTACATTTGGATTGAATTGCACGATGGCCGCAACCTCAGTACAGAGGATCTTATTCTTCCTTCGCTGGCAACTCTGGCCAATAATTCTATGCTTTCCATCGCACGTGGGCTTTGTCCTCAGAGGACTCGGGAAATCTCGCACGCCTGTAGCACCCCGTATCAAACTTGCTAGTCTCTGCATCTATATACATCTGAGACTGAGATGTGGACACAACCCAAAGGAAGCTCTCCACATAGTTGAAGAGATCATCGAATTGCCGCCTGACGTCAGCGGGGTTGTTGTTGAATGCGGTGCCTACCTCGGTGGCAGTACGGCTAAACTCAGCCAAGCTGTCGCGATCGCCGGACGAGAGTTAATAGTTTGCGACTCATTCGAGGGGCTTCCTGAAGTTGGGAGCACGAATCATACGACTATAAAACCTGATTTTCAAAAAGGTGAATATGTCGGCAGGCTGGAAGAAGTTAAGGAGAACGTCGCCCGTTTTGGGAAGATAGAATGTGTCAGGTTCGTGCAAGGCTGGTATGAGAAGAGCCTGGGTCAACTAGGGGACACACCTATTGCATGCGCATTCTGGGATGTCGATCTACAGGAAAGTTTCAAGACCTGCATAAAAGCGTTGTGGAAGAATCTTCGTCCTGATGCAAAGGTGTTTCTACATGACGTTGATAGACCTCCCGTTGTGGAAGTTTTTACGGATTCATCGTGGTGGCGGACAGAGATGGGTACTGATCCCCCTCAATTCGAGGGAGCCTACAAGGGTCTCAGCAAGCGGAGCCCTTTAATAGGCTACGTGATCAAGGTGTGACCATCATTCAGAATGAGACGGGGAGCCCGAGCGGTAACGAAAGTGTTCATTGTTGCGGGGCTGACCTCCTCGCCACGGTTCATGTTTCCGCCCTCGACTAGCTCCTCCGCAAAAACAAAAACGCGAAAAGGAATAGTTATCCCATTCGCGCCCTTTCGTGTATCGCTCCCCTCTGCAACTCTGCGTGAAAACAGATTCTTTCACGCCAAACTCGCGAAGTTCGCAAAGTTAAAATGCTTCGCTAAAACTCACCTCGCCGGCAACCGCAACTTGATACGCCGAGACGCGGCGTTCGAAGAAGTTCGCGAGTTCCTGCACGTCCTGAAGGTCCATAAACCCGAATGGGTTCTTGGCACCGTAAACTTTCTGGAGGCCGAGCATCGCGAGCCGCTGGTCAGCGATGAACTCGAGATACTGCCGCATGTCGGCGACGGACAAGCCGGCGACACCGCCTGAAAGAATATCTTCGGCGAATTGCATCTCGCAATCGACCGCTTCGTCGAGCATCGTCACGATGTCGCGCGTCATCGACTCATTGAACAACTCCGGCTCTTCGTTTCGAACTTGCTTGACGACCTCGAGCGCGAAGTTCATATGCGCCGACTCGTCGCGGAACACCCAGTTCGTTCCGGCGGCGAGACCGTGGAGCAGACCTTTCGATCGAAGGAAGTAAACATACGCGAACGCCGCGAAGAAGAACATGCCCTCGATACACGCCGCAAAGCAGATCAGGTTGAGCAGAAACTTTCGGCGATCTCCGGGCGTCTGAAGCGATTCGAGATCCTGGATCGTGTCGATCCATTTCATGCAGAACTCAGCCTTCTTTCGGATCGACGGAATATTCTCGACGGCGGAGAATGCAGCTTCGCGTTCCTTGTGTTCGGGAATGTACGTGTCGAGCAGCGTCAGGTAAAACTGCACATGCACCGCTTCTTCGAAAAGCTGACGCGACAAATACATTCGCGCTTCTGGTGAATTGATGTGCTTGTAGAGATTGAGCACCAGGTTGTTCGAGACGATCGAATCGCCCGTCGCAAAGAACGCAACGAGCCGGTTGATCATGTGACGCTCCGGGCCCGACATCTTCGTCCGAAGATCCGTGACATCGGTCGAGAAATCTACTTCCTCAACAGTCCAAGTGTTCTTAATCGAATTTTTATACATTTCATAAAAATCCGGGTACTTCATCGGACGAAGTGTGAGATTAAATCCTGGGTCTAATAACATAAATTTTCTCTTCGCCGCATCGCGGCGTTTGCGTTTAGCCGTGGCCTTCTGGCCACGGTCAACGCCGAAGCGTGAGAGCCACGTGAGCGGCGACTGAATTCCTTGCGGTCGCTAGGCGACGCGAATCTTTTTGCAATCCAACCGTGGCCTGAACGTCACGGCTAAAGGCGTCTGCCGCTCCGTTGATTTTCTGATTAACAATCAACAAACTGAAGTTTGTTGTACCTTACTGACACGCTTCGCACGACTCGGGATTCTCCAACGAACATACGAGCGCTTCTTCATCTGAATACGCTTTGACATCCGCCGAGGCGATCTCCGCGACCTTATACTCGGCCGTCACTTGCGAGATCTTCGTCGCCGGTCGCGAACGCAGGTAGTAGGTCGCTCGTCCAGGAGCGGCAAGATATATTGTTTGCGCGCGGCAGATAGCATCAGTGCATAAGCCAAG
>JANMUW010000369.1:0-14188 GCA_031392105.1 Acidobacteriota bacterium
TTGATCTTGTCGAGCGCCTGCGTCGTATTCAATTTCGCCGACAGCAGCAGGTGATACGCTCGATGTAGCTTTTCGATCGTGTCTTTCGAATATCCGCGCCGTTTCATTCCGACCCGATTCAAGCCGTAGCACTTCGCATGATTTCCCTGGATGATCGCGAACGGCGGAGCATCTTTCACGACGACGGAATAGCCGCCGACAAACGCTTCAAACCCGACCCGGCAGAATTGATGAACACCGGAATAGGCTCCGACGTTCGCGCGGTCCGCGATCTCGACGTGGCCGGCGAGCGTCGCGGCATTGGCCATGATCACTTCGCTGCCGATCTGGCAATCATGCGCGACGTGGGCCTGCGCCATAAAAAGATTATCGTCACCGATCTTCGTTAAGCCACCGCCGCCCGTCGTCCCGCGATGGATAGTTACGAACTCGCGGATCTGATTTCGTTTTCCAACTTCGGTCGCCGTCGGTTCGCCGGCGTACTTCAGGTCCTGCGGAGCCAGGCCTATCGATACGAACGGAAAGACATGCGTCTTTTCTCCGACAGCCGTCTTGCCATCGATGACCACATGAGAATCAAGCCTGACGCCATTTCCCAACACGACCCCTTCCCCAACGATCGAGAACGGACCGATGTGACACCCATCCCCGATTTGCGCACCTTCGGCAACGATGGCGGTCTCGTGAATAAAGCTTGTCATTGAGATTTGCTATTCGGATCCGGAGTCTACGGCGCTGCTGTGGTTCGTCCCATTCGCACCGTTCGTCTGCACGGCCTTATCCTTGACGATCAACCACGAGAAGATTGCGACGACGACGATCGCCAGCAACGGAGCAATAGCTCCCGCCACGATTGACGCCAGCAATCCGTAAAGGCCAAGTCGAGCTTTGTTTCTTCGGCGTCCCAGTATGAGTGGGATCAGGCCAAGCAGCGCTCCTACAATTGCGCCGCCAATAATCACATAAAGGTAAAGCTCTCGATACGTTAGTTCGATTTCGTTCATCTGTCCTCCTTGGGCCTGTCCGCGATCACGCTCATGATCTCAGCTTCGGCCGTCACGTTGCCGTCCACTGTCGCTACACCGCGCATTTTCTGCACGCGGCTTCCGATACGGATCGCCGTTACCTCCAGTATCAGTGTGTCGCCTGGAACAACGGGGCGACGAAATCTCGCGTTCTCGATACCACTGAAGAACGGGATCTTCTCATTCCGGTTTTCGAACTCGCGAAGTGCGAGTATGGCACCGACCTGTGCGAGCGCCTCGATCTGCAAGACACCGGGCATCACCGGAGCTTCCGGAAAATGTCCGGCGAAAAAATGCTCGTTGATGGTCACCTGCTTTACTCCGACGATCCGTACACGCGGCTCAAGCTCGATGATCTTATCGACCAGCAGAAACGGGTAGCGGTGCGGCAGAATTTCCTGGATGGCTCGAGAATCGTAGATTATCATCGGCGCACTTATATATACCAAAAGTCAGCAGCCAGCAGAAGACTCAACTTCAACCGGCTGCTGACTGAATAAAAAACAATTTGAACTAACGAGGTACGGTCGTTGTTGCCGTCGTCGCAGGGCGTGCGTTGAAGAACGCAATAAAGTCCTTAGTAACGTCAACCTTTGCTTCGTCGAACGCGAGGATCAATCCGGCGCCGTCAAGCTTGGCCGCGTCGAGGATGAGTGCGTAGCCTTTCTGCTTACCGTATTCGTTCAACGCCTTTCCGATCTCCAGACGAATCGGGCCCATCACCTGCGGTTCGCGGCGAGCAGCTCGTGCCTTTGCATCTTCCTGCTTACGCTTGATCGCCAGCTCGAGCGTCTGATATTCGTCGACCTTTGCCTGAGCAGCCTCGGGTTTGATCGGCACCGTTCCCGCTGCCTGCTGCTCCTGCAACTTCTTGATCTCGTTAGCGAGAGCGGTGTACTTCGCGACCATTCCCTGAATTTCCGTCTCGAGCGGCTTGAACTCGGCTTCAAGAGCATTCATCGCGGTTGCGTAACGCGTAATACCGGTCGCGGTATCAAAAGCTCCCGTGTCAATCACCGCCATTTTAAACGGCGCAGCCGGCTGAGCAGCCTGCCCGAATGCCGAAACTGCTGTTATTGCCGCGAAAATAAAGCTAGCGGCAATGAAACTAAATCTTTTCATCTTATGTAATGCTCCTTAAAACTTGTGAACCTTATTGGATCCGTGTCTGACTATTTCTTTGAAACTATTTTTCCTTAAACTGTTGCCTGCGACCGGAAGATCCCAAAAGAAAACAATAGTAATTAATCGTCCGTTTGATGTCAAAGTTCGCCGGCAATTCGGTTAGAAGGTTCGACCGACCGTAAATCGGAAGCCGCTTCGCTTGCCCGGGAGGAATAATCCCGGAATCTCTTCAGTGAAACCAAATTTACCGTTGGGGTTGTAATAATAAATTAGACGGAACGGAACGTTGACGACCGGCACCTGGACCCTTAACTCGAGACCCACGCTCGATCGATAGTCACCCAGCTTTGCAAAAAATGAGTCATCAACTCGCAGGAGCGTGTTTTGCTGTACATCGCCGCGGATATACACCGGCTGGACTCCGTCGGGAAGTCTTACAAACGGACAAAGACCCCCAAGGATGTTGCACATCGTGCGGAAATCACCCGCGCTCAGGACGCGGTCGCCCGGAGAGAAGTACATCAGCCCCGGTATAAATGAGCTAAGACGAGTGTCGATTTCGGGATTATTCGTCAAAACGAGCTGAGAAAGCCGACCCGGCCCAATAAAAGTGTCATCGGGAAGGAACTCGCTATTGATCCGCTGTGTTCCCGATTTTTGGATATTGAAGACGCTCCCGATGTCCGCGAAAACCGCGAGTGTCGCCGGCCCAAAGATCGGGATCCGGTATTCAAAATTTCCAAGAAGCTGCGTATCACCACCGATAAATCTGGCATTCTT
Organism: Acidobacteriota bacterium; assembly: GCA_031392105.1. GTDB lineage: Bacteria > Acidobacteriota > Blastocatellia > Pyrinomonadales > Pyrinomonadaceae > OLB17. The sequence continues at coordinate 2,931 of JANMUW010000369.1, forward strand.
GGTCAGCAGGGCGGAGTTCGGGCCGTCCGGACCAGTCAACAAACCAAGTTGGGCGATCTCATTTCGCGTTCGCTCGGACATGGAAGGCACCGGAATCGCAGTGCCTGAGATCGTCGACGATACCGTAATGTTCCTCGCGGTAATGTACGTGTCGAACGGTGCGATCGGCCCGATGGAGCGCGAATCATAACCGCGAATGTCGTTTTCGCTGCCGAGGTAGTACCGCTCATAGGCCGGCACGCCTCCGACGAAAGCGATCGAATTGGCGTTTTTGATGGTCTCGGTGGTCGCGAACGCGCCGATAGTTCCCGCTTGGATGCGAAACGCGAAAACCTCAGGATTCTTCGATTTCTTGCGCCTGATCGGCATAAACCGCGAATACGTTACGCTCGGCTGGTAAGTGCGGACATCACCCCCGAGGCCCGCGAACGCGAATGACAACGCAAGCTGCGAACCGCGAACCGTGTCGATCCCGTTAGCCGCTGGCTCGCGCGTATCGTAAACAAACGAAGACGTTATGCGGCTCGTAATGATATTCGGCTGGGCATAGATAACGGGGATACGCTGGGTCGGATCGGCCGACTCGTTGATCGGCGGATCAGTGATCGACGTCGCCGACAGTTGATATGTCAGGCCGACTCGCGAAAACTGCGTGAATCTGCGCTTCTTGAAAAACAACTCTGACAGCGGCGCGGTCGCAAAGATATTTCCGCCGAATGTGGTTTGCGTAAACAAATTTGCGTCATCTGTAATGACAGCGCCCTGCGGATTGAAAAAGTCGGTCAGTACATCCGTGTTCTGCGTCAGGAATGTGCCTTCGCCAAAAAACTTGTAACGCGAGCCGAACAACGAAACACCAACCGAGATCGGACGATTGCGGAAGTAAGGCTCCTGATAAGTAAACTGTAAGCTTTGCTGGCGATTACCGGCACCGGCCGAGAACGACAATATCTCGCCGCGGCCGGCGAGGTTGTTGGTCGAGTACTCGAGACCGAAGAACGTACCTCCGATCCCCGATATTCCGCCGTTAAAGGATATCTGCTGGCGGCCCTTCTCTTTGATCTTCACGATCAGATCGACGTCGCCCTGTTCTTCATCGGTCCTGATCTCGACGTCCTGCTCCTTGTCGATCGGATCGAAGTACTGCGTCTGGTTAAGACGCGCAACCGAGATATCGAGATACCGCGAATTATAAATATCGCCTTCGTTGATGAGGAACTCGCGACGCATTACGCGGTCACGAGTAAACGTGTTGCCGGTGAACTCGAGGCGACGAAGTGTAAACTGCTTTCCTTCGTCGATCGTGATCTTAATGTCGACGATCCCTTCGTTCGCATTCGCCGGATTGTCTTTGAAGTCGGGCTCGAACTCTGCGTTGTACTGCACGAAGCCCTGCTGCCCGTAGAGGTTTTTGAGGTCTTCGTAAACCGCATCCTGCAATCGTTTACCGTCTGCGATCTCACCGCTCTTGAGGCCGACGTATGCAAGGATCTGCTGCTCGGAGAAAATGGAGTTGCCCTCGACCTTGAGTTCTCCGACGCGAAATATCCTTCCTTCGGTGACAGGCACGATGATCTTGAGCGTGTCGTCCTTCGACGAGATGAATGGGATCGGCAGCGTGATCAGCGGGATAAAATCGGTTCTCTTCAAACCAAGGCCTTCAACTACCGGATCACCGAGGCGAGCCTGGAAGTAACCCTTTGAGAACATGTACGAACGAACATTGCGCTGGAGATCAGCCTGCAGTTTTCTTAGGTCAAGAATGTCTTGCCCTTTGAACCGGGAGATCATGCCGGTCTCTCTGACGTACTGCATTGCACCGCGAAGTTCGCCGTCGCTGAAGTGCTCATTGCCCTCAAAGTCGATCTGGATGATACGCGAACGGTTCCCCTGGTCGACATCGAACGTCAACGCGATCGATGTTGCCGAGACTTCTTCTTCGGTGATATTTACCGTCGCGTTGGGAAAACCTTTCGAAGCGAGAAGTTCTCGCAGAATGCGTGTCGCGTTCCGCGCCTTAACCGGATCGTAGACTGCTTCCTTGGAAATACCGACACGTTGCTCACGAAATGCTTTCAGAACTTCAGACTCCGGTACAGCCTTTAGTCCTGTGAACTGCAGATCGCGGACGATCGGAAGTTCCTTAACTTCGAAAATAACGTTGACACCGCCTCGGGCACCGTCCGTCGTCAGTACACGCGTAAACGACTTGTCGAAGAAGTTTAGCGAAAGAAGCTCTTTCAGATCCCGTTCGAGCGCAGCGGGGTCGTAGACATCGCCCGGCCGGGTCTTGATGTAGTAGAGAAGGTCTTCGTCTCGAAGGCGGCGATTACCTGAAATGTCAACGGATTCGACGATCTGCTGCGTGTTGGTTGAGGTGGTGGATTTCGCATTACTGTCCGTCTTCGCCAGCGCATTCGCTGCGAAGACGCCAAAACTAAACAGAACAAGTCCGAATGCGGTGATTCTCTGCATAAAAACAATGGTCCCAGACTAAAGCGATTTATGAAGCTCCGGGGAAAGCCAAACGGCAGCCGCCTTGTCGTTAAAATCGAAAACGATAGAATAAACAAATATTTGCGGCTTTTCAATGTCGGAATTTTTACTCTGGCTATGATTCGATGAATCAAAAACTGGTTGCCTTTTTGGATGGTCCACAAACCTCGGCATAATACAGGCCAGCGACTTGTAACAAAAAAAGATGCGTGCTTCCAAAATGGGGGCACGCACCGTGAAAATTGCATTCAAATCGCGTTTAGGCCTGCTGAAAAAACTCTTTTTCCAACTGTTCCGCCGCAACGGGTCGAAACGAGAGCTTGTCCTCACTGCAGATGATCTCGATCTCGCTCTCTTCCGAGACTTCGCCCTGGATCAAGGCTTCGGATAACTCGTCCTCGACGTATTTCTGGAGCGCACGCTTGAGCGGCCTCGCACCGTAGCTCCGATCCAAACAGGTCTTTTCGATCAGCCACGCTCGAGCTTCATCGGACATTCGCACCTTTAGCGATTTGTTTTCGAGGATGCGGTTAAGGTTCTTGACCTGGAGATCGATGATCTGCATCAAGTCGGCGTCGGTCAGTTCGTCGAAGATAATTATCTCGTCGAGGCGATTAATGAATTCGGGTGCGAAGGTTTGTCGAACTTGTCCCATGACCTGCTCTTCCATCTTCTCCCGCGACACATCCCCGCCGGATTGGAATCCGACGTTGCCGCGCTTCTGAATGAGACGAGCTCCAATGTTGGAGGTCATGATAAAGATCGCGTGTTTGCAGTCGACAGTGTTGCCTTGTGCATCGGTCAGGATCCCGTCTTCGAAAACCTGAAGCAGGATGTTGAAAAGATCGGGGTGCGCTTTTTCGACTTCGTCGAATAGCACGACCGAGTACGGCGAACGACGAAGCTTCTCAGTTAACTGTCCGCCTTCGTCATGTCCGACGTATCCCGGAGGCGATCCGATAAACTTGGCAACGGCGTGCTTTTCCATGAACTCGCTCATGTCGAAACGGATCAGTACGCGCTCAGAGGCAAACAAATATTCAGCGAGGGTTCTCGCGACCTCGGTCTTGCCGACACCGGTCGGTCCGAGGAACAGGAATGAGCCAACCGGCTTTTGCGGATTCTTTAGTCCGGCGCGTGAGCGGCGGATAGCACGGGCAAGAGCCGAGATCGCCGGACGCTGCGAAACGATCCGCTTGTGCAATTCGTTTTCGATGTTGAGAAGCTTTTGTGCTTCCTCAAGTTTGATCGATGAAACCGGGACACCGGTCCAACGCGCGATCACCTCATCTACGTCGTCCTTCGTAACCTCGACCGAAAAGAATGAGTCCTCGATCGTCTGCAACTCGTACGAGATCAGCTGATCTTCATTCGCCGCTGCACGCTTCCAGTTATCGACCGTCTCTTTCCACGAAGGTTCGGTCTTCTCGGCATCCTGAAATTTGAGCTTTGCGCGAGCACCAGCCTCGTCGAGCACGTCGATCGCTTTGTCGGGCAGAAACCTGTCGGGAATGTACCGGCTGGACTGAAAGACTGCCGCCTCTAGAGCTTCCTTCGTATATCGGATCTGATGAAATGCTTCATAACGGCTGACCACGCCTTTCAGGATCGCGAGCGTTTCCTCTTCGCTGGGCGGCACGATCTTTACCGATTGAAATCTGCGTTCCAGCGCACGGTCCTTCTCGATCGACTTTCTAAACTCGTTCGGCGTCGTCGCTCCGATGCACTGGATCTCGCCTCGCGATAGCGCCGGCTTTAGGATATTTGCCGCGTCGAGTGTCCCCTCGGCTGACCCGGCACCGACCAGCGTATGAAGCTCATCGATAAAGACAATATTGTCGCTGCTCTCCTTGAGCTCAGCCATGATCTTTTTGAGCCGCTCTTCGAACTGTCCGCGATACTTGGTACCCGCGACGATCGATGAAAGATCCAACGAGAGGATGCGTTTGTTTTCTAAGAAGCTCGGAACTTTTCGATCGACGATCCGCTGTGCGAGGCCCTCGATGATCGCCGTTTTCCCGACACCCGCCTCACCGATCAGCACAGGATTATTTTTTGTCCGGCGGCAAAGGATCTCAACAAGTCTTTCGATCTCGCCCTCGCGCCCGACAAGCGGATCGAGTTTTCCCTGAGCGGCATCAGCCGTCAGGTCTCGTGTGAATTCCTGCAGATTCGGAGTTGCGGAGTTTTCCTTAGCAGTCGGAACGAACGCCTGCGAACCGCTCTGTCTGGCAAGCTCTTCGCGAATTTCCTGAATCCGAATGCCGTACTGAACGAGGATCTCGGCGGCGATCGAACGCTCTTCGCGAACGATCCCGAGCAGCAGGTGCTCGGGGCCGATATGCCGGTTTTTCAAATGACGGCTTTCCTCATTTGCGTAGAAAAGGATCTTCTTTGTCTCGGGTGCGAGGTGCAGCTCGGCCGACTGCGGTATCCGATCGCGGAGCACTATCCGCTCCTCGACTTCCCGGCGAACCGAATCGACCGAAAGAGCGTTGCGAAACGGCAGGAACCTTGACGAGATCGTCTTGTCTTCGCGCATCAACCCGAGCAGAATATGCTCCGGCGAGATCATCGGTGAGCCGTATTGCAGCGCCTCATAGCGGGCGAAGAAAATAACGCGGCGAGAGCGTTCGGTATAGCGTTCGAACATATAAATCAGTGCTTACCTTTCGCCTTATTATAGCGAAAGTTCAGCATAAAGTATCAAAGTAAGATGCCTTAGAATATTGGGCTCGGCTAACTATAGTTACAACGACGGGGAAACTCCAAAAGAAAAAACTGTAAGGTTTTCGGGTTCAGTGCCTTGCCGGGCCATTATTAGCTGGCCATCGTCGACTTCGCATCGACGTTTATCGGCGTGTCGTCGGCTTGGGGAATTTCGCGAACAAGCGGCACGTTTCGGTCGGTGACGCTTCGAAGGACCTGGCCCGCCGGTGCAAGCTCCACTTTCGCAGAGAGCATACGGCTGACGCGTTTCGGTAATAGCATGGGCGCTATGCTCGCGATCGAATCCGCTAGCGAGACGATATCTCCGCCTCCGGACCAATGCTCGCGTACGATACGTTCATCTGTCCGGTTGACCAGACGCAGCAGGGTGAGCGATATCACGTAAATGTCATCGACCTGTCCGATGAAAGGAAAAATGTCGGGAATGAAATCGATCGGCGAAACGAAGTAGACGATCGCCGCGACGAACAGAGCTTTCTCGGCCGTCGGAACGCGCGCATCCCTCAACAGGCGTCCGAGGAGCATGGCCATGTTCGGAAGGAACATCAGAAAGTTTCCCATCCGTCCACGCAGTTCAAGTTTTTCGCCACGCTTGAGTTTAGTTTTCGGCTCTTTGCTCCGGTTCATCGTTCGGTTCCTTTCGTGTGATATCAGTCTAGAAACAACCGGTACTTTGTGCAAGTTTCACGCCGTATGGTTGTGTGATAAATTCCAGTGGTTCGTAGTTCCTGGATCGTTGTTCGTTGCCCGTCGGGTTTCCGCCACAACGAACCACGAACCACGAACCACGAACAACCTTATGATCCTCGAACAAATCCGACAAAGAGCCGGTGCTGACACACAGCACATCATTCTCCCCGAAGGCGACGACGTGCGAACGCTTCAGGCCGCCGACATCTGTACACACGACGGGATCGCGAAGATCACCGTAGTCGGCAACGAAGACAAGGTGAGGACACTTGCGTCGGAATCAAACGTTAATCTGAATGGCGTCGAGATACTGGACCATTTAAAATCGAAGGACGTCGCGCGCATAGCTACTCTCTACTACGATCTTCGACGATCAAAGGGCCAGACGCTCGAAGAAGCCGAGCAAACTGTCAAGGATCCGCTTTACTTCGCCAACTTGCTCGTTCGCGAAGGCAAGGCTGACGGCTCGGTTGCCGGTGCGACGAACACGACCGCACATACGGTCGCGGCCGCCATCCGCTGCATCGGAGTCCGCGAGGGACTAAAGATTGTCTCAAGTTTTTTCCTGATGGTTGTGCCGGATAAAAAGTTCGGTGCAAAGGGTGCGATGATCTACGCCGATTGCGGTGTCGTGGTCGACCCCGACATCGGCGAGCTCGCGGAGATCGCGATCGCATCGGCTGATTCGTGCCGAGCTTTGCTTCAAGTCGAACCGCGTGTTGCGATGCTTTCGTTTTCAACCAAAGGAAGCGCGAAGCACCAGATGATCGACAAAGTTATCGAGGCCACGAAAACCGTGAGAGCTCGCGTGCCTGATCTCGCAATCGATGGAGAGCTGCAGGCCGATGCAGCGTTGGTTCAAACCGTAGCAGATTCAAAAGCCCCTGGCTCGAACGTCGCCGGCCGGGCCAACGTCCTCATCTTTCCGGATCTCAACTCCGGCAACATCGCCTACAAACTCACCGAACGCCTCACCGGTGGAACCGCTATCGGCCCGATACTTCAAGGCCTCGACAAACCTTGCAACGATTTGTCGCGCGGCTGTAAAGCGGAAGACATCGTCGACGCAGTTGCGATCACGGCGGTGCAATCTCAAGCTCGGAAACAACGTTAAAGTGTTAAGCGTGCGCATACGGCTTATCTTTCCTTGCTCCGTTAGGAGCAAAATGTTTGTAGCACTCGCCCCGAAAAAGAATCCAAGCCCCAAAGGGGCGATACCCGTTTAGGTACCGCTCCTACAAAGCTCGATCACAACCCACGCACCTTTTCTACACAAACATTAAGCTCCTAGCGGAGCCAATCCGGACGCCGAATGCCAGTATCACTGGTTGCTCGGAACAAACGCCACGATCCGCAACGGAGCGCCTGAGCCGCCTTTGATCTTCATCGGCAACGCAATGATGTGGAATCCCTTCGCCGGAATCTGAGACAGATCGGCGACGTTTTCGAATGCTGGTATGTTGTTTGTCATGAGCGCGACGTGGCTCTCAAACAATGTCGATTGACCGTAGTCGATGCTTGCGGTATCAATGCCGACCGCATTGATCTTGCGATTTTCGACAAGCCACTTCGCAGCATCCGGATGTAGGCCTGGAAAGTGAAGGTCCTTCACAGCGTCCGGCCCTTTCTGATCTGTCCCGAGGTACGATTTCTTATCCGGCCATTTCGCGCCGAATCCTGTTTGAAAAAGAATAATGCTCCATTCGGGTATCTTCCCGTTCTCGGTTTCCCAGTTCTTTATATCGTCGGACGTGATTTGATAATCGCGATCGGTCGCAGCTTTCGCAGAGACATCGATCTTGACGGCTTGAGAGGAAAGCTGGTTGAGGTCGAGCTGGTCGACCGATTTTTTTCCCTCGGCGAAGTGAACCGGAGCGTCGATATGCGTACCGCCGTGTTCAGCACCAGAGAAATTGTACGCAGAATAGTAAAAACCCGCCGGCGTATTCCCTTCCGCGACGGTCGTTCGCTTGAACGGCTCGGCCGTCACCCAATAGATGGTCTCGTCGGAGAAGTCGTGCGAGAGATCGATCCACTGTCCTTTTGGGAAGTCGTCGGAACGAGTAGAAGCGCAGGAGATCATCAACGTTGCGACGAGAGTTGCGAGAAGTATGCGCATTTTTTTCACCTCAAGCTGATTGCTGTCAAAATCAAGCTAAGAATCAAGAGCATTGCGATCAAACAATATGACACAAGGTTCGCGTTCCGCACCGGATGGGAAAGCATCTTTTCCGCAGCCGAAAAGTCGATAGTGCAACGCGGCTAGTATAGTTCAGGTTCTCCCGGCGGTCGTACCTTCCATCGCTTGTGTATCCAGAGCCACTGGTCGGGATACGCGCGGATGAACTTTTCTATTTCGGCGGTGAAGGCGGCAGTCATTTCAAAGACGTCGCGGTGGCGGTCACCCGTGTTGGGACGCTCGACAAGGTTGCCGTAGAAGACGTTGTACTTCTCAGTCTCTTTGTCCCATACGCAGCACATCGGAAGGATCATCGCGTTCGTCCGCATCGCCATCATCGCGACACCGCTCGTCGTGCATGCAAGCGTTCGGAAAAAAGGTACGAAGACGCCATCGCGCGGAAGCACGTTGACATCCGGCAAGACGCCGAGAATTCCACCCGCGCGGAGAATGGCCATTGCCTTGGATACTGAGTTGTTCTTGTCGATCGGCTGATTACCGAAGCGCGTCCGAAGCCGAACGGTGAAATCTTCGATCAAAGGATTGTCTAACGGTCGTGCGAGATACGTGAGCTTGTCCGCGAGTGCTGAATAAGCGAAGACTCCCATTTCCCAATTTCCGAGATGCGGCCCGACAAGTAATACGCCGCGTCCCTTGATGCGTTCGGCGTCTAAATATTTTCGCTCATCAGAAGCCTTATTCTCTTCGCTGTCGAACTGAAATTCGATGACGCCTCGCAAGGTCTCCGGCGTCGCCTTTGGAAACTGCGTCAACTCTCCGAGGACGCGGCCAAGGTTTTCAAACGAACCGAGCGCGATCGCTTCGCGCTCTTCCAACGTTATTTCGGGAAATGCTATCTCGAGGTTCCTGAGCGCGACTCGACGCAATCCTCCGGCGAGTTTGGAGCCGAGCCGGCCGATGAACATTCCCACCCGAACGGCGCCCCGTCTCGGTAACGCACCGAGGACGGCGAATAGCACGCGGACGGGGATGTATTCAAGCCAGATCTGTGTAGTGCTTTTTTTAGCCATTGAGACCGAGAGCGTAAATCACCAATGAGTGCATAAGGCTTTCTTCGTGTTGTCTCGTGTGCTTGTTATGTTGATTAACGGCCGAAACACCTCCGGATTCCGAGCCTTCTTCTCCGTGTTTTCGGTGTGTTCCGTGGTCAAATGGTTCGCCGCCTTTTCTAACCACAGAACACACGGAACGCACGGAAAAGAAAAGAACACGGAAGCCTCCAGTTATGACTGCGTGCGCTCCGTGGTTCCGATTCTTGTTTGAGGCCCAGCGTGAGCAATTAAGAAAGACGAACCACGAAACACACTAATCACACGAAACAACACGAAGAAAAATCGGACCACGGGGCACACAGAAGGCACGGAACATATCACCCATTCCACCGCTTGAAAGCGATCACGGCGTTGAGGCCGCCAAAGGCGAAGGAGTTCGAGATAGCGGCTTCGGGCTCAGCGGCAAGCGCTTCGTTCGCGATGACGTTGATGTTGCACTCAGGATCGGGTTCGTTGAAATTTGCGTTAGGAGGTAGCACGCCGTGATGCAGGCCGAGCACCGTCGCGGCTGCTTCGATCGCACCCGCAGCTCCGAGCGTATGGCCATGCATCGACTTGGTTGAGCTGACGTGAATATTGTCGGTGTGATTGCCGAAGACCATTCGGATCGCTTCGGATTCCATCGGATCGTTTGCCTGCGTTGCCGTGCCGTGAGCGTTCACATAACCGATCTGCTCGGGCCGTAGATTGCCATCGGCGATCGCTTCACGCATCGCTTTCGCCGCACCACCCGCGAGCGGCATCGTCAAGTGATGCGCATCAGCCGACATCCCGAAACCGCAGATCTCGGCATAGATCTTCGCTCCGCGAGCCTGTGCCGCTTCCAAAGTTTCCATCACGAACATCGCACCGCCTTCGCCAAGGATCATTCCGGTGCGATCTTTCGAGAACGGCCGGCATGTGTCAGTCGACACGACCCGCATCGTTTCCCACGCCTTCAGATTTCCGTAGCAGATCGGCGCTTCGCTGCCACCGGCGATCGCCACATCGAGCGTCCCCTGACGCAAGAGCCAGAACGCCTGGCCGATTGCATGATTGGCGGATGAACATGCGGTCGAAGTCGTGAACGTCGCTCCAGTCAAACCGAATTCCATCGAGACGTGGCTCGCTACCGCATTGGCCATCGCCCGAGGAATCGCTACTGGCGGGAAACGCTCCCTCTTTTCAACATAGAGGTTGTAATAAAGATCGTTCTCGGTAGTTTTTCCACCGAGGCAGGAACCTGTGATTACACCACCGCGCTCGCGCAGCCTATCGGTAAATTCAATTCCCGAATCTACTACCGCTTCGCGAGCTGCGACGATCCCGAAATGCGAAAACGGATCGAGCCACAACAAGGCCTTGTCATCGAAATGCTCTTTCTCATTAAAGCCCTTGACCTCGGCCGCATTCTTGAAACGGATCGTCGTAGTGTCCGCCTTCGTAATAGGGCCGATACCCGACCGACCGGCCTTCAGGGCATTCCAAAACTCGTCAGCGTTGTTACCTATTGCGGAGACAACGCCAACGCCTGTGATCACTACTCTTTTCACTTGTTTTATTTTCTACGAGGCGGGATTGCCTTCCGGTGTGTCGGCGGTCCCGGCTTGCTCAGCCCTTGTGGCTTTCGCCGATGCCTGTTGGTTCTTGAATTCTTCGATCGCGTTGGCATTCACATCAACGCCTTTCGCCTTTGCCTCGAGCAATGCTTCGATACCTTCAACTGCCTGGCGCACGCCCTTCATGTCCGCAACCCGATCGTCAGGAATCGTCAGGTCAAATTCCTCTTCGAGCTCGAAAACAAGATTCAATCCGTCAAGCGAATCAAAGCCAAGCTCATCGAACGTCGTGTCTATCGTTATCTCTTCGGGCGGAACCTTTTTAAAGTCCGCAAACACACGGATGACGCGTTCTGCGACCGACTTATCTGACATAGTTTCCTCCGTTCGACGAGTATGTGTACCGCAAACGCAAATCTATATCACTTGGTTTTATTAGTCAAAATTGAGGATTGTTCGCTCTAAGCCAGTTGAGGGCCTTATCGCAATCCGAAAAGAATTCGACGTTGGCACCCCGGTTTCGCGCCGCTTGGCGAAACAGTTCGCTGAGCT
>JANMUW010000383.1:0-2957 GCA_031392105.1 Acidobacteriota bacterium
CTGGGCGGGGCCGGGCTGCTGATGACGGAGAAGACCTGCGTGAGCCCCGAGGCGCGCACCTCGGAAAAGTTTTTAACGATCAGCTCTTCCGCGACCTTGTTACCGGTCCGGCGATCGATCACATTGCGCCAGATCTCGTTCTCGCGATAATTCTTCCCGTCGCGATTCAGAAACCGGTGGTTCTTCTCGAACACATGATAGGAGTTAGCGGTTTCGCGATCTGAAGAAATCCTGCCTTTAAGGTGTTCGTCTGTGAGCCCGACCTCGATCTGAAATGAAAGCGGCGTCGGATTGAAGAAGCGCAGATCGATGTAATTGAAGAAAACTCCCGCACCGCTGCCGAAAGGAAGCGTGCGATTCTCGTCGGGAAACGGATCGAAGCTGTGATGATGGCGCTCGGTGACGGTGAGCGGCGAATGAAGGGCCATCCAATAGAGCAGGTTTGCGAGCTGGCATAATCCGCCACCGACTCCGCGAACGACAAGGCCGCGCGAAAGCTGCATTCCGTCGAGATATCCCTTAGCCGCGGTCGCTTCGCCCACGCGCTGCCAGAACGAGAAGGTCTCGCCCGGTTTTATGACGATACCGTCGATAGTCGGACACGCGATCTTCAAGTTGTGGATCTTGTTCTCCTGCAGCTGAGGATCGCTATCGCCGAGACGCCGCCGTAGCAGCGATTGATGTTTGGTGCATGTGAACGGAAGCTTGTCTTCAATTGCTTCATTTGAAAATCGCAGGCCACTCGCGACATCGCCGAGCCGGCGAAACAAACGCATTTGAAAAATTCGTGTGCGGTAGATTGCCGGATGAAATTCTGAAAGGCGTTTTCGCATTAGATAGCTGCTCGCACTTGTTCGACATCCCCCGCCTGCACAATGGCGACCGTTCCGTCGGCACGCTTGATGCGGAGCGCCCCGTTACTTTCCAATCCGTCGGTCACCCCCGTTAAGGTCTCGTTTTCGAGGACGACCCTGACGAGCTTACCCGAGCTGTACGAAGAGCGGCGCGTCCAGTTCTCGATTGTTCTCGCCGGACCTTCTTCGACCCGAAGAACCTCGTACAAGCTTCCCAGGTGTCGTGTCAGAATTTCTATCAACTTATCGCGGCCGACCTTTTTTGGCGAGCAATCTTCAAGTGAGGTCGCGGTCGTTACCAGGTCGTGTGGAAAGTTCGCCGACGTGAGATTGATACCGATTCCTACCACGACAGCTAACCCGTCGTCGGTCTCGGTCGTCTCGGCGAGAATACCGGCGATCTTCTTTTCGTTCACGAGTATGTCATTCACCCACTTGATGTCGGGCTCGAGGCCGAACTCCGAAAGCGTGTCGTAGACTGCCACGCCTGACATCAATGTGATCAAAGAAAGGTCGTGGATTTCCAGTTTAGGCCGAAGGACCAAACTAAAATAAATTCCCGCGTCGCGCTCCGAAACCCATGTTCGGCCATACCTTCCTCGCCCGGCCGTCTGCTGGCGAGCGATAACGCATAGCCCCTCGTCTGCCCCGAGCTTTGCCTGCTTGAGTGCTTCGGTGTTGGTGGAGTCGAGGATGTCGAATGTGAGAAGAGAGAAGTTCATTTATGTAAGAAAGGCTTTCGCGACCGTGGATAACAGGCTGGAAACCTGTTATACGGGTCTCCAAAGGGAGTCGGTATAAAAGTTTACGTCGTCGGAGAACTCCGTCTCTATCTCGAACTCGCTATCGGCGGCGAGTCCTTCGATCATCGCGCGCGTGTACTTTTGCGAGATCTCCATAAAGATCGCTTCCCATTGTTCGAGCTCGAAACTCTGATTCAAAGCATTGATCGTAACCGTCTGTTTTTCGCGGCTGATGAGAAAGCTGCGAGCGGCACATTCGATAGGTCGATACTGCGCGTAGTGCGAAAACTTCGTCAGATCGAAATCTGCCCCGAGCTCGCGGTTGATGCGTCGAAGCAAGTTGAGATTGAATGCGGCCGTCACACCCTGCGAATCGTCGTACGCGCTCACGATCACACGCGGATCTTTCTGCATATCAAAGCCGATGAACGCACGATCATTCGGGTTCATGACGCCGCGAAGGTGTCGAAAAAAATCGACCGCTTGATCGCGTTGAAAGTTACCGATGTTCGACCCGAGAAACATCATGATCTTTCGCCGGTCACTTCCGTTTCTCAGGCTGCCAAGCACCTTGAAGTAATCGCCCGTGTGCGGATCGATTCGCAGGTCGGGAAACTTTTCTCTGAACTTCACCGACAATGCATCATTCGCTTCCTGCGAGATATCGATCGGCGAGTATGTAAAGTCGATCCCTTGTTTCAGAAAGTGCTCAATTAGAACAGCGGTTTTGGTTCCATCTCCGGCGCCGAGTTCGATCAGGTCAATTGATTGCGGATTGCCGATTGCGGATTGCGGATCTGCAGGAGCGTCGTGCCGTGTTCTGACAAATGCTTCGAGTATGTCCGGTGCTTGATTCTGGAATATCCCGAGTTCCGCACGTGTCGGATAGTATTCCGGCAGTTGCATTATTTCCTGAAACAATCTCGAGCCCTCATCGTCGTAAAAGTACTTGGACGAAAGCCGCTTCGGCGATGAAGACAAACCACGCAGAACGTCTTCGGCGAATTGTGAAAGCTCAGGTGTTGGGGAAGTGTTCATACGCTCTTAACGCAGAGATCGCGGAGTTTCTTACAATATTATTCAATACTTTTTCTCAAAACCTCCGCGGTCTCTGCGATCTCCGCGTTAAAACTTATCTCGCTAAACGTATTCCCGTAAATTGCCACCTCAAATGCGGGTGGAAGAAATTACGATACGTCGCCCGACTATGGCCCGGCGGCGTCACAACCGAAGCGCCGCGGAGAACCATCTGGTTTATCATGAATTTGCCGTTGTATTCCCCCACCGCACCATCCGGTTTCTTAAATCCCGGGTAGGGAAGGTATACGGAGTTCGTCCATTCCCATCGCAATCCCCAATC
>JANMUW010000090.1:0-13369 GCA_031392105.1 Acidobacteriota bacterium
CGGAAAGCCTGTTCCCGCTCCTCGCTCTTCTGTCGGTGACGCACCAGCAGAGACGTTAGCGAACCAGACAGTTACTCTCTCGCCGGAGCAAATACAGAATGCGGGGATCACCGTTGAGGCAGTTGGCGAACAGTTATCGACCGAGACCAGTCAGACGTCGGCGACGGGCACAGTCGAGGCGAATGCCTATAAGCAAACTCCCGCAGTCGCATTGGTCGGCGGCATCGTCCGGCGCGTCGTTCCCGAGCTGGGTGCAAGCGTATCCGCGGGACAGACTGTCGCCGTTATTTTTAGTGACGAGTTTGCCCAGACACAGTCGAAGTACATAGCTTTGCAGACCGAAGCTGACAACGCCCGGCGAAACTACGAGCGGACCCAGCGCCTCGTAACGATCAACCAGCCCGGTCGCAGCGAACTGGAGCAATCGACGAAACAACGAAAAGCCGCCCAGGCGTCGGTTAATGAAATGCGAAACCGGTATGAACGCACCACTCGATTACTTCGCATCGGTGCTGCGAGCCGGGAAGAGCTGGAACAAGACACGACCAAGTTACGCACGGCTGAAGCGGAACTTGAAGAGGCTCGCCTGCGTGAAATGCGAGCCGGACGTTTGTTGCCGATCAGCGCTGAGGTGCGTTCGGCAAGCGAAGAGGCTCTAAACAAATTACGCTCTGCCGAGACGGAATTTGCATCGACGAGGCAGCGGCTGATCCTTTATGGGATGCCGACCACACGAGTCAATGCTCTTCGCTCTGCGTCTCAAGTAACGTCCGAGATTGCCGTCCCCGCGCCGGCTTCAGGCACTGTCACGTCTCGATCGGTCAACGTCGGCGAGGTTGTCGAAGCGAATAAAGAGCTGATGCGCATTACGGATCTGTCGAGCGTGTGGGTGATCGCCCAGGTATTCGAAAAAGATGTTGCACGATTGCGGTTGGGGAGTGGGGCGAGCATAACTTCCGATGCCTTCCCGAACGCGTTGTTTCGCGGACACGTTACATACATCGATCCGCAGCTCGACGATACAACGCGGAGTGTTAAGGTGCGCGTTGAGTTACAGAACCCCAATCGTGAACTCAGGATCGGTATGTACGTTCGGGTGGCGTTGGCATCTGCTGGTGGCGCCGAAAGGACTGTACCCGTTATTCCAACCTCGGCTGTTCAAAACATCAATGGCCAGCAGATCGTCTTCGTACCTACAGCAGATCCAAATGTTTTCGAATTAAGACCGCTTCGAGTTAAGCCGGAATCGCAAGGACGTTACCAGGTTCTCGAAGGATTAACGGTCGGCGACAAATTGGTGACGAACGGAAGTTTCTCCTTGCGCGCCGAATGGTTGAAGACCACCCAGGGTTCGGAGCATCTGCACTAGAGAAACAACGTGACTCAACGCCGTCCTCTTACCTTCGCAAGCGCTGTATTGTATCCGTCGCAATTGTAAACAGGCGATCCGAATGCAAACGAAAAGGGCACCGCTTTCGGCGCCCTTTTTTGTCATTGAGTTCGCAGAATCTTTACCCTTCGAATCACACCAGATCGAAGCGATCAAGATTCATCACCTTGGTCCATGCTGCGGCAAAATCCCTCACGAACTTCTCCTGAGAATCCGAACATGCATAAACTTCGGCTAATGCTCGCAGCTCAGAATTCGATCCGAAGATGAGATCAACGCGAGAGCCGATCCACTTGAGGTCGCCGGTCGCGCGGTCGCGACCCTCGAAAACGGTGTCGCTCTCGTCAGCAGCTTTCCATTCGGTGCCCGCATCTAGCAAGCTCACGAAAAAGTCGTTCGTCAACGCACCGGGTCGCTTTGTGAACACACCGTGCTGCGACTGTCCCGAGTTCGCATTGAGCGCTCGCAAGCCTCCGACAAGTACGGTCATCTCGGGGACGGTTAGCGTCAGTTGCTGCGCCTTGTCGACGAGCATCTCTTCGGCCGACGTTTTGTAGTGGCTCTTCTTGTAATTGCGAAAGCCGTCTGCAGGCGGTTCCATGTGGCGGAACGAATCCACATCGGTTTGATCCAGGGTAGCGTCGGTACGACCCGGTCTAAATGGAAATGGTACATCGCCGCCGCCGTCCTTCGCCGCTTTCTCAAGCGCCGCACATCCACCGAGAACGATCAGGTCCGCAAGCGAAACTTTCTTCCCGCCCGAGTTGAACTCGTTCTGAATTCCTTCGAGCTTGCTCAACACGGTCGCAAGCTGGGCCGGATCGTTGACCTCCCAATCCTTCTGAGGCTCGAGACGGATTCGAGCTCCGTTCGCACCACCGCGTTTGTCGCCGCCACGAAACGTAGAGGCCGATGCCCACGCCGTCGATACGAGCTGAGATACGGACAATCCCGAATCGAGAATCTTCGCCTTGAGCGCGTTGATGTCGCTTTCGTCGATCAGGTCGTGATCGACCGCCGGTACAGGATCCTGCCAGACAAGTTCTTCCGCGGGCACCTCGGATCCCAGGTAACGAACACGCGGACCCATGTCGCGATGCGTGAGCTTGAACCATGCTCGCGCGAACGCATCAGCGAACGCATCGGGGTTCTCCAAAAAGTGTCTCGAGATCTTTTCGTATTCGGGATCCAGTCGAAGTGAAAGGTCGGTCGTCAACATCGTGGGAACGCGCTTTTTCGACGGATCGAACGCATCCGGTATTATCGCTTCCGCACCTTTTGCGACCCACTGCTGGGCACCAGCCGGGCTCTTCGTGAGCTCCCATTCGAATCCAAAAAGATTCTCGAAGAAATTATTGCTCCACTTCGTCGGAGTAGTTGTCCACGTGACCTCGAGTCCGCTCGTGATCGTGTCAGGCCCTTTTCCGGTGCCAAAGCTGTTATGCCATCCGAATCCTTGCGCCGCGAGGCTGGCTGCTTCAGGTTCGACATCGACGTGCGTCGAAGGTGCAGCTCCGTGTGTCTTACCGAAACTGTGCCCGCCGGCGATCAGCGCGACGGTTTCTTCGTCGTTCATTGCCATACGTCCGAACGTTTCGCGGATGTCCTTCGCGGCGGCGATCGGATCGGGATTACCGTCCGGCCCTTCGGGATTAACATAGATCAATCCCATCTGAACGGCGCCAAGTGGATCTTCGAGCCGCCGGCTATGTTCTTTGACCTCCGCATCGTCGTCCGAAACGAGTACCGCACCTTCTTTTGCGACACCGTGCGATCCGTGTTTATACCGAACGTCACCGGCAAGCCAGGTCGTCTCGGCGCCCCAGTAAACGTCCTGATCCGGCTCCCACACGTCCTCGCGCCCACCGCCGAAACCAAAAGTTTTGAAACCCATCGTTTCAAGCGCGACATTACCGACGAGGATGAACAGATCGGCCCATGAGATCTTTCGTCCATACTTTTGTTTAATCGGCCACATGAGCCGTCGTGCTTTGTCGAGACTGACGTTGTCCGGCCAGCTGTTGAGAGGCGCGAAGCGCTGCTGACCACGACCGCCACCACCGCGCCCGTCGCCGATACGATATGTACCCGCTGCATGCCAAGCAAGCCGGATGAACAACGGACCGTAATGGCCGAAATCCGCCGGCCACCAATCCTGCGAGTCGGTCATCAGTGCCGCGAGGTCCTTCTTCACTGCAGCCAGATCGAGCTTCTTGAATTCTTCTGCGTAGTTGAATCCTTCACCCATCGGATCGGATTTAGAAGTGTGTTGGCGAAGGATGTCCAACTTGAGCATGTTTGGCCACCAGTCGCGATTCGCCGTGAAAGTTCCGTGCGTGTACTTCAACGCTCCGCTTGTGAACGGGCATTTGCCCGAACCATTTTCATCTGTGCTGTTTCCCATTTTTTGATTACCTTCCCTTTAGGTGTTTTGAAAAAAACTTAGGTTATTCAGTGCAAGCAGGACACAGGCCCCGCAGAGTCAGTTCGATCGATTCGGCTTGGAATTGTGAACGGTGAGCGGCTTCTTCAAGCAACCCGTCGGGAATAGGCAGCTCAATATCCACCAGCTTTGAGCATTTGTTACAGATCGCGTGGTCGTGCCGCGTCAGTGTGCGGTCATAACGGGAGCAATCTTTGCCGAACTGGACCTCGCCGATCAGGCCCTCAATCTTCAGAAATCGCAGAGAATTATAAACGGTCGCGAACGAGATGCCAGGCAAGATACGCCGCGCATTCTCAAAGACCTCGTTGGCCGTAAGATGCTCCTCGGATTCCCGAATCACCTGGAGGACAGCTTGGCGCTGCTTTGTTAATCCAGAGCCTTCGATTACATTCATTTGCGTGTTTACTACCCTTGAGTACGTTTAGAATAGTTCTAATTAAAAAAATGTCAAAGAAAAAATGCATTTCGCTATGGGTTCAGTTTGATTTTCACACCGGTAGATCGCATATGCGGCGCCGTGATATCAATCACTGATGTCTGTCTTTCTTGTTCTGTGTCCTTTCCGTGTTTTCGGTGTATTCAGTGGTTATCTTGCAGGTCGAGAACCACCGAGTACACGGAAAGCACGGAATAAAAGCGGACCAAGTATAAGCCCTTTCTCAAAGTGAATTACGACATGCCATTCAGAGTTTCTGATTTTTTCGGAACAACGATGCGCTAAGCGGCGTAATCCCCGGATAGTTCGAAACCTCGCAAATCCTAAGTTTGAATTTCAACTCGAACTTCCGCGAGATAATTCCTGACATCATCGGAGAAAACCTAAATGAAAATTTCAAAGCTGCTCGCTTTATTTACCTTCGCATTACTAATCGCCACAAACGCATTCGCACAGCAGAGTGCGAATAAGATCGACGGCCTATTAAAGCAATATTCCGACTACGGTCAGTTCAACGGCTCGATCCTTGTTGCCGTGAACGGCAAGATAATCTACGAGAAAGGTTTTGGACAGGCGAATATGGAGTGGGCGATCCCAAATGCGCCGGACACAAAGTTCCGCATCGGATCCGTTACCAAGCAATTCACCGCGGCGCTCATTCTGCAGCTTGTCGAGGAAGGCAAGATCAAGCTCGATGGAAAGGTCACCGATTATCTTCCGGATTACAGAAAGGACACGGGCGAGAAGGTCA
Source organism: Acidobacteriota bacterium (assembly GCA_031392105.1). Classification (GTDB taxonomy): domain Bacteria; phylum Acidobacteriota; class Blastocatellia; order Pyrinomonadales; family Pyrinomonadaceae; genus OLB17. The sequence continues at coordinate 5,024 of JANMUW010000090.1, forward strand.
CCATCCATCAACTTTTGAATCACACATCGGGGATCCCGAGTTATACCAGTCGTCCCGACTTTTTCCCGGAGATCAGCCGCAATCCGTACGGCGTTTCAGACTTCGTCAAAAAATACGCGAGCGGTGATCTGGAATTCGAGCCGGGATCTAAATTCAACTACAACAACTCCGGCTATTCGCTGCTCGGAGCGATCATTGAGAAAGTAACCGGGAAGTCCTACGAAGCAGTTCTGAGCGAACGCATTTTTAAGCCGCTCGGCATGACAAATACCGGCTATGATCACCACGCGACGCTCATGCAAAAGCGGGCCGGCGGTTATCAAAAGACACCCGACGGCTTCGTCAACGCTCCGTATCTCGACATGTCGATCCCATACTCGGCCGGTTCGATGTACTCGACCGTTGAAGATCTATTCAAATGGGACCAGTCGCTTTACGAAGACAAGATCCTTTCGGCCGAAAGCAAGAAGCTGATGTTCACGGCGGGGCTTTCTAATTACGGTTATGGCGTAAATGTCTCGGACCAGCCTGTAGGGAAGTCGGACCAGAAAACAAAGATCATTGGACATGGCGGCGGGATCAACGGTTTCAATTCATTGCTCGTAAGGGCGGTCGATAAACGGCAGACCGTGATCATTCTCGATAACGTCGGCCTCGGCCAATATCACGGAAAGATCGCGACCTCGATCATCGGTCTACTGAACGGACAACCGATCGATACGCCGAAACGATCCGTGGCGGACGCTCTCTACAAAACGGCCGTAGAAAAAGATGTCGCCGTCGCGATCGCGGAATATCGAAAGCTGAAGGCTGAAAATTCTCCGATGTTTGATTTCTCCGAGGGTGAGCTCAATCGACTCGGCTATCAACTGGTCGGTCTGAAACGAACGAAGGATGCGATCGAGATCTTCAAGCTCAACGTCGAGATGTTTCCGGCAGCTTCAAACCCGTACGACTCACTTGGCGAAGCGTACCTTGCCGACGGTCAAAACGATCTCGCTCTCGCAAATTACAAGAAAGCCGCCGAGCTTGATCCAAAAAATTCGAATGCGCTGATGATAGTCAGGCGGCTCGAAGGAAAGGAGACGAAGATCGACGCGTCGAGCTTCGACGCGTATGTCGGCGAGTATCAGGTTAATCCAAGAATGGTCCTGACGATCACGAGGGAAGGCGACAAACTATTCGCACAGTTTCCAGGCCAAGAGAAGCATGCGGTCGAGGCCGTCTCGGAATCACAGTTTACGATTCCCGATGTCAAAGCGAATATCACATTTCAGAAGGATGAATCAGGAAAGGTCGTCGCTCTGTTGTTATCACAAGGCACGCGAACCGCTGACGCGAAAAAGATAAAGTAGAAAATACTGGCAACGGAGATTAGGCATTTTCACAATGACCACCACTGACAATTTATTTCGAGCGGCTCCACAGGGAGCCGCTCGAAATATCTTTATCGGATCGTCGCCAACGATTCACTTTTGAATAGAGTAGGTGGGGCTGCTCGATGGTCAAGCTTCAGGCCGTCTCAGAATTTCAGCCAATGCTGTTAGTCGAGCTGAATCGGCAGCGTTCTTCGCCTGGCGGGCATTTTTCGCGAGCGAAGAAGCGAAGCCCTTAAGCTTTTTTAAATCGCTGCGAGAGCCCTCCGCCTTATTGATCGCACCCCGCAGACTTGCGATCTGCTCCGAAGACAATCCGCCGGAGCTCTCGAGCTGATCGATATAAGCCTTCGCTACGACCAACTTTCTCGGCCATACGATTTTCTGCTGGTTCTGAACATTCAGCTCAGCCACCTGAACGGCTTTCGCCGCGTCTATCTCGTTCTGCGTAAGATTCTCAGTCGGAGTCAGCTCAAGGATATCGAGCCCGCGAGCCATCTCAGCCGAATAGATGCGGCCGTTGTACCAGTAGGCCGACCACGTGCCGCCCGAGACGAGTACCTTCGCATCGACCGGGCCACGGTCGAAGTACGCGATCTCCACCGGACGCTCCGGGTCGGTGAAATCCATGACCGAGATCCCGCCCTGATACCAGGCTTGAACCATGATGTCCCGACCCGGAACCGGAATAAGCGAGCCGTTATGGGCGACGCAGTTCTCAGTCTCGCTTTGTGCAGCGGGAAGCTTGTAGTAGCCGGCGAAGTTAAGCTTGTTATCCGTCAAACGAAAAACCGAATCAGCGCCCCATACGTTGGGATCGATCGCTCGGCAGCGCGGTCCTCCTCCGCCGCCCCACTCATCGGTGAACACAACCTTATTACCATCGTTCGAAAATGTAGCGGAGTGCCAGTAGGCATAGTTCGGGTCGTTTACCGCGTCGATGCGCTTTGGATTTACCAGATCTTTGATGTCCAGCAGAATGCCATTACCCGAGCAGGCCCCCGCCGCCAGGCCGAGAGAAGAAAACACTGTGATGTCGTGACACTGGTCCGTGTCGTACGGCTTACCCTTGCCATGTTCGGGCGCGGATTTCAGGGCGTTGATAGCACCCGTGCGCGGATCGATAAAAACGCGCGGGCTTGAGACCACCTTTGCATTCTGCGGTGCTGCAACAGGGACCTTGATCACCTCGATACGAAACAGTGCGGTATTCGGATCCTGACCCGGTGCTCCGGCTGAACAGCCGGCCAGCTCTTCGTTTTGTCGGACGAAAGAAGCTCCCGACACATAAATGTAAACGTTGTCCTTATCATTCGGATCAACGACCAATGTATGCGTGTGGGAACCTCGGCAAGTTTGTACGGCCGCGACCTGCTTCGGATTAGTGATATCGCTGATGTCAAAGATCCGCACGCCGCGGAAGCGATCTTTCTGCGCTACAGGCAGATTCGGCCCCGTCTGCCCGGGCTGTCGCGGCGGATTAGCGGGGAAGCCTTGCGTACCGCAATCAAGCCGGCCGGTCGTGGACTCGACCGACATAAACATCAGATTTTTATAAACGGATGGGTCGCCCTGTCCGCCGGGACAGACCATCGACGTCACCAGTCGCGCGTTTGCAGGATCGGCAACGTTATAGATGTTAATGCCGTAATAATTCCCGACGAATATGTGGTTGCCCTGGAATGCAAGGTCCGAATTTGTAAACGCGCCCTGAGCGATGTCCAGCTGAATCCCCTTTGGTATCTTCGACGTGTCGCGGATACCGAAAGAAGCGAGCATCTTTTGCACCCTAGGATCGTCCGGGTTATCGGTGCCGAGTTGGAAAGAATCGGGTTTTTTGATGAGCTGCAGGTGCCTGATCCCGAGCGCACTCTCACCCGCATCGTAGAGACCCGGCGACAGACTTGCTCGTGGGTCGCTTGCATTTGATCCGACCATGCCGGGCGGCAGTGTGGGCGCCGGACTCGGCGTCGGTTGCGCGACTGTCACCAACACAAAACCGGAAAACAAAAATAAGAAAGACGATAATAAACGAAAAGCGATTCTACGTTTTTGATTCATGGTTCTTCTCTATCGACGTTCACCTAACAGTGTTTCCATTATTTTAATCTCGGCCCGCTGGCCGTTATCAACTTCGGTAGCGAAGTTGAAGAGTTCCGTGTCCTGTCCGGCACCGGCCGTATTAAACAATTCCTCTACCATCACGAGGGCGCCTTTGTGATGCTGGATCATTCCTGTTAAGAACAAGCGATCGAATTCCGCATCCTTTGCCTTTTTGAGAGCGTCCATCTGTTCCTTGGTCAGCATCCCCGGCATGAGCATTTGATGGTGATGTTTTGACATGTCCATGTCGGGCGTGTGCTCCATCGCCGGCATAGGCATCGAAGTCGACTCGCCCCTGAGCTGTAGCCACCTTTCCATGTACTTCATCTCTTCCGCCTGTGAGTGGCTGATGCGAGCTCCGAGCGATCGGAGATTTTTGTTGTTTGTCCGGTCGTTGATGAGAGCGGTCATTTCAACCGCCTGCTCATGGTGCATGATCATCCCCTGCATGAACTCGACGTCCTTTGCGGAGAGCGGGGGCAGTTTCGCTCGCGTGGTTGATGGCAATACCTGCGTAGGCTGACCAGGTGCCCCCGGTTGTACGACGACCGCCGACTTCATCTCAGCTTGCTGTGCGTGAATCGCCAAAGGGAAGATCGATACGACAGCGCCTATCATCAAAACGGCGTTTCGCAATATTGACTCACTGGTCACTGATTGCAATTTACACCGGATACTTAGCGCGAATGATTGCATGGATTTCCCCAATTCGGTCGAAAGCAATGACACCATGATACAAAAAAGCGGGCTATCATCGCTAATCGAACAACTCGCCGGACACGATGATCACACACTTTCGCTGCGCCTGATGGCGTTACAAGCCGAATGCGGAATTGAGCCAAGTTTGCAGGAAATCTAAGTCTGGAGGCGGCGATCGGAATCGAACTGAGGAATAAAGGCTGTGCAGACTTAATTTTGAGGTTTGCCCTCGTTTGTAAAGCACATCAGTATCGATTAGTTGGCCTTTGGGTTCACTTCGGCTTGCGCAATCCCGGGAGAATTTATCCCCGCTGGCGCCTGTTAAATCATACTGCCCACCAAAGGTATAATGATTCATACCTTTGGTGAACATTATGATGGTGTGACCGGAGTAATATCACCGGTCACGTTTTACTCATCATCGAAGCGATAGTCGCCTCCAATTTTGATTACCTGAAACGGAACTTGGCAAGATGGTCGGTGCCGTCGCTGAGTCTTACGTTCAGAATCCGGCAATTGCCTTTCCATGCCTTGTTTGTCTTCCAAACGTAGGAGTAAACATCCGCCGCCGCGTCGTAGTTCAAGCTGCTTCCACCGGCCGTAATGGTTTCTTCGATAACCGTACCCGGCTCGTTTGCGTCGCACGCGTTCTGGCTCGACGTCGGGTAGCCCGCGGCAAAGATGTTGAGGCCTTTGTTACCGCTCAGCGAGAATTTGACGGGGACGGCCGCACCCGCGTTTACCACGTTTAGCGTCGGCATCGGGTCAACCGGCTGTAGAAAGCCCGAGAAATTGTGCAGAACCGTAACGGTAAAACTTCCCGTGTCGGTGTTGCCGTCTCCGTCGGTCGCCGTCACATTAACCGTCGTCGTGCCAATCGGGAAGACCGCGCCCGAAACCGGACTCGTCGCGACGGTTACCGGGCCGCTGTTGTCAGTCGCCGTTGGGGTCGGGAACGTTACTGGCCTAGATGTTGCGGTAGAGTTCGCGGGAAGCGTGACGGTCACATTTGCGATCGGGTCCTGCAGGATCGGGTCCGGGTCACAGGCGTCACCTAAAGAATCTCCATCGCTGTTTGCCTGGCTGGGATTCGCGGTGAACTGACAGTTATCGGTACCGTCCAAAATACCGTCGTTGTCATCGTCAGGGTCGCAGACGTCACCCATCGAGTCACCGTCATTGTTTTCCTGACTCGGATTTGGGGTGAATGCACAGTTGTCGGTACCGTCGAGAACTCCGTCGTTGTCGTCATCGGTGTCACATACATTTCCTTGTCCGTCGCCGACAATATCGGCTTGGTCAGGATTAGCAGTTAGCCCACAGTTGTCGGCCGTGTCCGCGTGACCGTCATTATCGTCGTCCGAATCACAGACATCCCCCTGCCCATCACTGTCCGTGTCAAGCTGATCAGGATTAGCAGTTAGCGCGCAGTTGTCGGCGGTGTCCGCGTGACCGTCATTATCATCGTCCGAATCACAGACATCCCCCTGCCCATCACTGTCGGTGTCGAGCTGATCAGGATTCGCGGTAAGCGTGCAGTTGTCGGCGGTGTCCGCGTCACCGTCATTATCGTCGTCAGCATCGCAGACATTGCCCTGGCCATCGTTGTCTGTGTCGAGCTGGTCGGGATTATAGGCGAACTGGCAATTGTCGACGATGTCCGCGACGCCGTCGCCGTCGTCGTCAGGATTGTCGACGACGTTGGCTTTGGACGTATCAGCTTTCTCCCACATTTGGGCGAAACGTTCGGCGGAGGAAAAGAACGTAGCTTTCTCAGCAGCCGTCATGCCTACTCGCTCCATGCTCGCGATGAACTCCGGGAAAAGGCCGTAGTGCGCCATCCCATCGATATTGAAGTCCCAGAGCTTGTTTCCGGTCATGGATCGGGTTAGTGCACCGCCATAGCTAATCGATTCCAACGGTAGTGGCACGCCCGGAAGCGGAAAGAATCCATTTACGTCTGTTCCGATAGCCAGGGGTTGATTTCCGGAAAGGGCCAGACCATAACGATAGTTTTTCAGAAAGGTGGTGGAACTACCCCCATGGCCAAGTCCCATCATTCCACCCAGGCTATAGATCTGTTGAACCTGGAGGTCGGTCCTGCCATTCTCATTTGCGAGTTTTGAGGCGTCCGGAATACTGCGAAAACCATCATGCCCTGAATTAAGCGGATAGTTATACAAAGTTGCCATGGTCAACGCGGCGGTGGCAGACCTTTCGGACATGTGATCGATATCGATGAGCATTCCTTTTTTCATCATATAGCTGATCGCCATGCCACCTCTTGGTGTAAGCCCTTCACTGTTGCGGTGGCCTTTGTTGACGCCCGCCGGTGCGTAGTTCGGGTAATTCGGTGCGTAATCCGGCATGATCGAAGGAGGCAAGATCGGACCGGTAATTGCCATGAATAGGTTGCCGAGGACCGATTGGCGAAGCTGTCTGAAGGGGTGTTCCAACTGAAACGTAATGCCCCCGGAACTGTCCACCTCTTCCGGAACAAAAGTGCTTCCGGTGTTATATTTATTTGCAATCCCGAAATCACTGCTGTACAAAGCGGTGCCTCCGAACGCGTTATTGGTGATGTGAATCGGGAAAATGTATCTCACGCCAAACGCGAATAGCCTGTCGAGCTCAGCTTTGACATCCGCATCAGTTGGGTTGGGGTTAAACGTAGCGCCTTTATGATCGGCAGGGTCGTAAAAATTGCCGATGTTATCCATCTCTATTCCAAGTACTATGGCGAGTTTTCCTGAATTCACAATGCGCCGCAGATCTGCTGACGTGTAAGCGATCTCAAGAAAATCCGAGTGGCGCGCGAACAAGTCTTTCATTCTGACGAGTTGTTTATTCATCGAGGCCAGATCGTCGTTAACTCCTCCCGTCTCTGCCGCGTCGGCCATTGTCTGATTGTTGACCGCGAGGGCGACCATGACACGCAAGCCACCGTCCTTGGCCCGCCTTATCCAATCGATCCACATTTGCTGATGCAGGATGGAATTGTGTTTTGGCCATTCAGTAAAATTCGGGTAGCCGGGTGACACCTTCGCATGCGCCGGGCTGATGCCGTTTGCATCGTCGACACTGTCAACCATCTGATTACGATAAAGATTTTGTGAGGAGCAAAACTCAAAGGGGTTAAGGCTAAAGTTGTGAACGCAATTGCATGATCCGAGCGCGATGTTGATAGGGCCATCATTATCCCCAAAAAATAGCTGCTCACCAAATCCAAGCTGAGACACTGGGTGGGTGTGCATGTCCACGAAACCAGTTAAGGGTGGAGGTGCCTGCGCGGATCCGTTGCCAGCCGCCAAAATAAGAATTATCCAAATCATCAGTGCAGATTTTTTCATTTTGTTTTCTCCAAAGGATTTTTGCTGCTTCCGCGTTTGTGGCTCTGACACTTACCCGTGGCAGCAGCCGGTGATTCTGACAACAATGCGGTTAATGACCTCCCGCAAACCAGGACACTTGCAGGTTTCGACAAAATGGCCGTGGCCGCTTTAGACAAGAGGATCTATTTCCCGCTTGCTTGTTCACGACCCATCTCGAAATATCCACAAGGTAAAAGCTAATGAACCCGATCATCGTAGAAGTGATCAATTTTTGTCTTGGATTTGTTCGGACAAATTTGTGACATCCTTCTGACACGGACTTATTTACAGCAAACAGCGGGCTTGTCTATGAATTTTGGAAGGTTCGTCCTCAAGGCGCACAAACACGTCACCGCCGCGTACAGGTGCGAGTTACGCGATCGGTAAGCGACAAAAACTAAAGGGATCAGGCGATAAGACCCAACCCGCATCGAGAAGTTATGAGTAAGGCGCCGACCCTTTTTCGCGGGCTCGGTGATGGACGCAGCGTCGACCGTCTAGAGGATCGGCGAGGCAAGTTGAAGTATCTAAAAGCTAAAACTGCACGAGAATAATAATGGACGGGTGGATTGAGAGTTAGGTTGGAGGCGGCGATCGGAATCGAACCGATGAATAAAGGTTTTGCAGACCTCTGCCTTACCACTTGGCTACGCCGAATTTTCTTTTGCGGTTTTGGTATTTCGGTTTGCGGATTTAAGACGGGCGCAATCTGGATCGTTTTCGAGATATTAAAGAGCAAGCAATTGAAGCGACGCTACCGGCCGATGGACCGCTTGGCGTCGCTTCCGATATTTTGG
>JANMUW010000391.1:0-3422 GCA_031392105.1 Acidobacteriota bacterium
ACCCTGCCTGAATATGAAACTCTAACATTATTTTCACTTTTGAAGTATTAGTTTTAGAGATCAGTCTCACCCGCTAAAACTTTATACAATGAAACACGTACTTCTTTTCAGCCTGTTCTGTATTTGTATGTTATCTGTAAAGAGCCAATTGGCTAATGTAGAAAACAGCATCATGTCACCTGATCATTTATCTTTTGTTGATAGTAATAATGAAGGCACTGACAAAAGATCTCAACCAGACCCTGGTTATGAGAAGATGTTGGCGATTGTATTTAAAAGCCAGGAATTTTGCCGTGCCGAATTAAAAGATTTTGAGTTTAATGCCCGGTTTCGCATTGTAAGCGCTACCGTTTATTTTTCTGGTACCAATTTTAAAAATGTTGAAACCGGTTTTATTACCAGCAGCAGCTTAAAACCCATCAGGACTATGATGCAACGTTGTGCACCTGGCTCGATGGTCATATTTGATAATGTAAAGGTCATTGGCCCCGATGAACTGCTGCGTTCGATCCCGGGTACCAGTTATATGTTGCATTGATCTGTTCGTATCATCTCCGTTGTGTTGGCCCACCATTGGCCGGCGATCATACGGCGGCAGCTCAGGTGTTAAAAGATCAATTGACCACTTTTATATAACCATATCCCTGGGCCCGAACATTCGGGACACACGTAATAAAGTTCGGCGGCGGACTCGCCCGTCACAATTATCGTGAAAGACAATTGATCTTTAGCCAGTACAGGTTCGCTTCTATAAACGCATATATTGCTGCCCGTACAGGAGCCAATCCGCGAAGCTATTCAAACTACCAAGAAACCTTCGGTGACCCTGAAACAAGATTCAGCGCAACCTACGTGAATTTCTTTGTTCAGGATGACTGGAAAGTTACGAGACGATTGAAAATGACGTATGGGCTGCGGTACGACCGGTATATTTTGCCCAAGGCCGATCGTACATCCGTCTTACCGATCTCGCAGGACTTTACGAATGATAAGAACGATTTGGCCCCCCGTTTTGGCGTTGCCTACGCCCTCAGGGAAGGCAAACGGCCCACGATCATTCGCGGTGGTGCCGGATTTTATTTCGACGCTCCACTTTTGGCGATATATCGAGACGTCATAAAGTTCAACGGCAACTCGGCATTCTTCAGCTTCACGTTCTTTCCGACAACCCCCGGCGCTCCGGCGTTTCCTAACGTCCTCGGTGCGTTCCCGCCTGGTTCGCCGTTTCCGCCACAGGACGTTTATACGATTGCCGCCGACTATGACACGATGTACGCGATCCATTCGAACATTCAGATCGAGCAGGCGATCAACGACGATCTTTCGCTTGCGGTCGGATACGTCGGTTCTGCGGGACGGCATCTTAATGTTTATCGCAATATAAATCCGATCAACCCTGTCCGCTATCTGGCCGACGGCCGCCCCGTTTTCGGCAACGACAAACTCGACCCGAGATTCGGCTGGATCGTCATTGCCGAGTCGACCGGGACGTCCCGCTATGACGCACTGGCTGTGCAGTTAAGGCAGCGTTTGTCACGAGGGATTCAGTTCAGCATTAACTACACGCTCTCAAGGGGCGTCAATGATTCCCCAGACGGCGACCGTGAAGAAAAATTTCTCTCGGACCCGACCAACCGTGGAGCCGATCGCGGGTTTTCGTCAGCCGATCAGCGCCATACATTCACAATGAGTCTGGTCGCTCAACCAACATTTACAGTTGCGAACAAGGTCCTGAGGTTAATCCTCAACAACAATGAGTTCGGGATCATTGGCATGGCTAACAGCGGTGAAAGGTTTAGCGTCTTATCCGAGTTTGATCTTAATAATGACGGTTTCGACGATGACCGTCCGGTGGGTTTCAAACGAAACTCCGAACGAACTCCAGCGCTGAAGACTATCGATCTGCGCTACTCCCGCTCATTTCAGCTCAAAGAGTATTTTAGGCTCGAAGCGTTTGCCGAGATCCAGAATCTGTTCAACTTCAATGCGATCGTCGGCTACTCTGACGTCTCCGTTGATACGGACGAGCTTACAGGTCTGATGATCGGCCCGCTCCCCGATTTCCGGACACAAAACCAATCAATCGCCCACGAAAGCCGACAGTTTCAATTGGGTTTCAAGTTTTCGTTCTAGGTTCCGCCGTGCGCGATTCGCTCTGGAACGAATGCACAAGCTTCGTGGGTTAGACCGCTTCCGATTGCGAGGTGAAATTAAATGCCTTCACTTTCAACGCCGGAAGCAGGGAAGCGCTTGAGCCGCCGCCTTCTGAACTGCCAACGCGTTCCGGAGCACCGATCATTTCCACGTTCCCAGGCGCTAGCATCTGCGTGATCGATTGATTGAATCTGAAATTCTTTACCGGCTGCACGATCTTGCCGTTCTCGATAAGCCAGACACCGTCGCGAGTTAACCCCGTCACGCTGGCGGTACGGGTATCGGTTCCGCGTATGTACCAGAACCGGCTGACAAGGATCCCTCGCGTCGTTGCCTTGATCATGTCATCGACGCTTGCCGCCGGGCCGCCGGCTTCTAGTATCGTGTTGACCGGACCCGCCGTCGGTTGTTTGCTTTTCTGCTTTGCCCAAAACCGGTTATAGATTAAATTTTCCAGCACACCATTTCGTACGAGATAGATCTTCTCCGATGGAATTCCACCTTGAGCGGACTGCGATCCGGGCAGCTCCGCGTTCCACGGATCACTGTAGATCGAAATGCGTTCGTCGAAAACCTTTTCGCCAAGCCGTGTCTTACCTCCAGGTGCGGAGTAGACGCTGCGGCCTTCATCCGCACTGCGGGCGTTAAACGTGAAGCCAAGATTGCCGAGCAGATCGGCGACCGCTTGAGGTTCGAGTATCACCGTGTAGACGCCCGGATCAAGAGCTCGAGCGTTTCGACCATCGCGCGCTTTACGGATTGATTCTGTAGCGATGCGTTTCGTGTCGAGCTTTGCGATGTCGTAATGGCTCCGAAGAAAATATCCCGAGCTGGTCCCATCCGGCGTGCGAGACGTAACGGACAAGCTCACGTTCGTCGAGCGCTCGAATTCGAAATTACCGTTCTTCGTCGCCGAGCCGCCCGCCTGAGCTCGGACCGAATGAAACCCGGCTCCGATCACCTGGTTCTTTTCCATTTCGGTGAGGATGTCGCTGACGCTCTTAGCACGATCGGCGAGCGAAAGATTCGCCGTCGATTCGACGTAGCCGTTGACCGGTTTGTAAATTTGCTTCCCCAGGGTCGGCAGATACTCTCGGTCGAGCGGAGCATTCCGCGCGATCTTCTCGGCCTGCTCGACCATCGCTTTCAAGCTCGCATCGTCAATGTCATTGATCGATGCCGAGCCTCGCTTGCCGTCGATCCAGACTGTCACGTTCGCACTCCTTCCAAGCCGCGTTCCGCTGGTCAGAAAGTTGTTTCCGGCGAAT
>JANMUW010000395.1:0-6755 GCA_031392105.1 Acidobacteriota bacterium
TCGGCAGGCTCTATTGGATCGTACGCTTAACCACATTCGCCGCGAACTGCAATCTTTTTGTTACCTATCTCGGATACTTCGTGCCTTCGGCTTCGCAGCCGTTAGTCCGAATTGGAATCATGACGCTGGTCGTCATTGTGCTCAGTGGTGTGAATATTATCGGTGTTCGCGAGTCGGCGAAACTGACCAACTTCTTTACCATCGGCAAGCTCCTTCCGCTGTTCCTATTCATCGTTGTCGGGTTGTTTTTTATTCAACCCGCGAATTTTTCGTTCGATGCCGTTCCGGGATATGCCTCGTTCTCGAGCGCTGTACTCCTGTTGATCTACGCATTCGTCGGATTCGAGGTGGCCGTCATTCCTGCGGGAGAGGTCAAGGATCCGCAGAAGAATTACCCGTTCGCATTGCTCACGGCTCTCGCGGTCGTAGCGATCGTTTATATCCTCGTTCAGATCGTAAGCATCGGCACACTCCCCGATCTCGCGACTTCGGAACGCCCGCTCGCCGATGCCGCGGGTATCTTCATGGGGCCGGTCGGCGCGGCGATCATAGTCGCCGGTGCGCTTGTCTCGATCCTCGGCAACCTCAATGTCGGAGTCCTGGGCGGTTCTCGAATTCTTTATGCGCTAGCGGAGGAAAAGGAACTGCCCAAGCCCCTGGCAAAGATACACCCGGGTTTCCGGACGCCGTGGGTTGCGATCGTCCTTAACGCCGTCTTCATACTAGTCCTCGCGACTCAGGCATCGTTCCTCACTGCTGTCGCGATCGCGACCATAACGCGATTGCTTGTCTATGCGACGACCTGCCTTTCGCTCATCGTATTTCGGCGCCGGAGTGATATGCCACCAGCGCCCTTTCTCGCGCCCTTCGGTGTGCTCGCCGCGATCCTTTCGATCGTGCTTATCGGGTGGCTGCTTACGAACGTAGACTTTGCGAAGGAAGGTTTACCGATTCTAATATTCGCTGCCGTCGGCATGGTGATCTACGGGGCTAATAAGCTGCTGCAAAGACGGACCCTTTCCTCATGAAGGTTCTCAATTCGGATAAGCGAAAAAGTCTCTTCATCGCGGCGCTCATCATCGCCGCGTGCGTCGTGATCTATGCTCAGGTCACCGGGTTCGACTTCATTAACATCGACGATCGCGCATACATCTGGGAAAACCCAGCGGTCCAGAGTGGTTTGAATTTTCAGTCGATCAGATGGGCGTTCACTTCGTTCTACGCCGCGAATTGGCATCCACTGACCTGGCTGTCTCACATGCTCGATGCCGAGGTCTTCGGTCCTTGGGCGGGCGGCCATCACATTACGAACGCGATCCTGCATACGATCAACTCCCTTCTCATTTTCTTTGTCTTCCGGTCGATGACCGGCTCTGTCTGGAAAAGCGGGATCGTCGCTCTGCTGTTTGCCGTGCATCCCGCACACGTCGAATCGGTCGCATGGATCGCCGAGCGCAAGGATGTGCTGAGCACGGTGTTCTGGCTTCTGACGATGCTCGCCTACATTCGTTACGTTCGGAGCTCGGAAACACAGAATGCCGGTCGCGTTTCTTCCTGGTTCCGGATGTGGCCGGTCATCGTTCTCTTCGCCCTCGGCTTAATGGCGAAACCGATGCTCGTCACGCTGCCATTCGTGCTGTTGCTTTGTGACTACTGGCCGCTTAGGCGTTTGAAAACGTTTGAAGATCTCCGGCGCCTGATGCTCGAAAAGGCTCCGCTTTTTGTCCTCGCAGCCGCGTCGTCCGTGATCACAATAATCGCCCAGAGCTCGGCAGGTGCTACCGCGTCGCTGGCGTCGGTTCCCGGATCGACGCGCCTCGGTAACGCAATTATCTCTTACGGGCGATACCTGCGTATGCTCGTCTATCCTGCGGATCTCGGTATCTGGTATCCGATGGATCCGGCTGTAAACCCGTTCGTCGTTTTAGCGTCAGGGTTGCTGATCTTGATCGTTACGGCTTTTGCCTGGCGCTTTCGACGCGACAACGAGTATCTGCTCATGGGCTGGCTATGGTTCGTCGGCACTCTCATCCCGGTCATCGGGCTCGTGCAAGTCGGGATGCAGAGCCACGCGGACCGCTACACTTACATACCGTATATCGGACTCTTCGTGATGATCGTCTGGGGTGCAGCTGCGGTCAGCAGTAGATGGCCGGCTGGCCGAAGGATCGCTGCTGCGGCTGCCGCTCTCGTGTTGTTGACGTTGACCGTCATCGCGTATCGACAGACCTCACTCTGGCGAACCAGCGAGACACTCTACACGCACACGCTATCGTTTACGCAGAATAATCATTTTTTGATGAGCAATCTCTGCCTATATTATCTGAGACGATCCGATGTCCGTACCGCCGATCAGAGATGCACCGAATTGCTGGCACCGATGCCGCCGTCGGCTGATGCGTTCCAGATCCTCGGCTACCTGAAACTTGAAACTGGGAAATATCCCGAAGCGGTAAGATTCATGCGGGAGGCATCGAGGCTCGATCCGACATCAGCGAATATTCAGCTGCAACTGGCCGAAGCACTTGCACGTCAGGGAAATCCGAATGAAGCGGAGCAGACGATGCAGCGCGCCCTTACGATGAGTAAGGCAACAAACGAGACCGTCGCGCGAACGTCGACCGCTATTGCCGAAGGCTATCTCAAGGCGGGACGAAAGGACAAAGCGATCGAGTATTATCAAAAGGCCCTTTCAGTGAAACCGGACCTCACGGACGCTCGAGAGAGCCTTGAAAATTTGGAGGGAAAATGAAAACGACTTTACTTGTGTTTATCTGGCTCATGCTGCTCTCTCCGTCTCTTCTTGCCCAGCAGGAAATTGTGCCCATCGTGGAGCTCAAGAATCGCGGCCTGATGGGCGGCGTGCAAAACGGAAAGTGGGTCGCTCCCGCAAAAGCCTCGTCGACCATGAAGGCAGAGACCGAGTTTGTGCTTGTCGGCTGGAAAGGCGTTGAAGAAGGTGGCATTACGTTCGGAAAGAAAGCCGAGCAGGAAGACGTCTGCCAGGACTTCACGAGGATGGAGTTTGAGCTTGAACAGGATCACGGAGTCGCTATCGGCACGGCCGCAAAATGGAATCCCGTTCCGCGTATTCCGAAAGCCATCGACCGGAATAACGCGACCTATAAAACGATTGTCACGAATTTTCTGAAGCGAAAAGGGATCGTGAAGCCGGTCGTGAGGATCAAGGAAGCATTCCGCGTGGATCTCGAAGGCGATGGCGTTGAAGAAGTGATTCTGTCGGCGACTTATTACAAGAATGGCCTCTCGTCGGCGGCAGCGGTCGGCGAATACTCATTTGTCATGGTCCGCAAAGCGGTGGGCAAGGTGGTCACGGATCATTTGCTTCAAGGCGATTTTATTCTAAAGAAAGTTGATTTCGGTGCACCTACCGAGAATCACGTCTCGGCCATCGCCGATCTCAACGGAGACGGAAAGATGGAGATCGTGTTGTACGGTTTCTATTATGAAGGAGACTTCGCGAGCGCGTTCGAGATGAAGAATGGAAAACCGGTCGAAATTAAGGAATTTGAGATCGGGTGCGGCGTCTAATTTAGTAGTAAGTGCTAAACGGTAAGTGGTAAGTTTGTGACTAGCGGTGACAAAATTACCACTTACCACTTACCGTTTACCGCTTAGCACTAGGAAAAGACCCCTTCCCCCAGAAAATTCTTCCTAAGATAATCGATCGTGTCGTTCAGGGTTTCCTGCGGATCGCGGGGTGCGAAACCTAACACCTCTTCCGATCTTGACGAATCGAAATACCAGAAATATTCAGCCTGCTCTACCTCTTTCGAAGCGACGGGCGAAGCCTTGCCCCAGTTCTTAAAGACGGATTCGATCATCGTCGATCCCGCCATCGCGAGCTTCTTCGGAACTTTCAGCATCGGCGCCGAAACGCCGCTTAGTCTTTCGAGCCGTCCAAAGAATTGCGGAAACGTCATGTTCGCTGCACCGAGAAGATATTTCTCCTGATGCCTTCCTTTCTCTAATGCCGAAATAAAAGCTGAAGCCGCATCACGTGCATCTACAAAGTTCAAACCGCCGCTCGGGGTGTATGGGATCTTGCGCGAAAGAAAATCAAGAACCGGTTTTGTAGAACTCAGGCGTTCGTCATCGGGTCCGAGCAGGAGAGATGGATTCAGGATCACGAGCTTCCTGCCATCGCCGTCAAAGTTCTCGAGTGCCGCGCGCTCCTGGTAATACTTCGACGCGTAGTATGCCCACCTCGAAAAGACTTCGACCGGCTGAGGAAAGGTTTCGTCGACGACCTGCTCGTCTTCGCTGACGGCGATCGTACCGCTCGATGAGGCGAGTACCATCGTTTTCACGCCAGCTTCCTGAGCCGCCTCGCACAGAAGGCGAGTTCCTTCGACGTGAACTTTGTTCATCGCAGCAGCTTCTTCGTTATCGCGCGAGACTTTACCGGCGAGATGAAAAATGACCGATGCGTTTTTTACCGCGGCTGCGACGTGATCGCGGTTCGTCACCGAACCGACCAGCGGTTCGATACCGGCGTCGGTCATCCATTCCGGAACGCTCGACGCCATGACGCGCAGATTCTTTTCACCCGCGTCGATCAACTGGTGGACGATGTGCGTCCCGAGAAAGCCGGTCCCGCCGGTGATCAGGATCTTCTTTTCGATTCTTGCTATTGATTTCTTCTTTGGCATTTTTTAACGCGGAGAACGCGGAGATTTTTAGAGTTTGTTGACTACTCTCTTACACCGTCACGCAGCATTTTCATATTAAAGTTAATAAGAAGTCCCAGCTTTACGCCCGTCATTCTCATATAGGAAAGTAGTTGAGCCTCGTGGACGGCATGTAGTCGTTCGACAGCTTTGACTTCGACGATAACTTAATCATTTACCAACAAGTCGATCCGATAACCGGCGTCCAAGCGCACGCCGTCGTATACGATCGGTAGCTTCTTTTGCCGTTGTACGTTGAATCCTTGTTTCACAAGCTCGTGAGTCAGACATATCTCATAAGCTCCTTCAAGCATACCGGGGCCAAGCTCTTTATGGACTTTGATGGACAATTCAATGATCCTGCCAGTAATCTCATTCAACTCGGTGGGAGTCATAATAATTACACCTCGCTTTTTTGATTTTATTTACATACGCTGAAAAACAACCTCCGCGATCTCCGCGATCTCCGGGTTAAAAACCTATTTCCAGGTCCTCCGGATCGGATGAGCCTCTGTATTGAACACCACTTTCTTGAAGTCGAGAGCCTTGTCCGGCGAGAACAACAGATAAAAATACTTGAACGTCTCTGCAAATAGAAAACTCTGCATCGCATCCGACTTCTCCTTCGTCACGACACTCTTCAAATGCGCATAGCCGACGTCGGTGCGGCAGTATTTCACAAAGTCTTTCCACATCTGCTCGCCCATCGCAAGGTACTTCGGATCCTTCGTGTATTGGTATAGGTAGTACGTCGATTCGACAATCTCGGGCCGCAGCGGATAACCCGCGTGTTCGACTTTACCAGTCTTATAGTTGTAAACCTCGGGCTCGATGCCGTTGACCTGCCACATCTTGAACATCGAATCCTGAAGCGCTCGTGCGCGGTTCAGGTCGCCGTCGAGTGCGAGTATCGCGGGAAAGAAAGCATCAAGAGCTCCGGTAGTCGTCGCGGTGCGCTTTCCGGTGTTCATGTCGGCATGCCCATACCAGAGATCACCCATGATCATCGGAGCGTTCACATTTTTTTTGCTCATGTTCTCGCCTTCGTCGGCGAGATACGTGTGGACCTTGTTGATAGAGTCTTCCCACATGGACTGGCAATCTTTGTCGCCGAAAAGGTGCGAGCATTTCAACAGGTATTCGTAATACGAATCGATCTCGGCGCTGATATGGCTGTCGGTGTTCGTCCACTTCCCCGTTTCGACATTTATGTTCGTCCCGACAAGGCCGATCGGCGAGCGTCGCTTGTAGGTCTCAACCAAGGCGCGTTTTGCCTTGTCGTAGAAAATTGGTTTGCCGGTAAGCCTGCTGAGAGTTCCGAACTCGATCATGAGCGTTCCAGTCTCCGCCGGATTCGAAACCTCGCCACGGGTTTTTCCTGTCCTGAGATTTACGTATCGGTACGGTAAACCCGTCGGCGATTCAAAAACCGGGAGCAGGCGAGTTCCAAGATCTTCCGCCATCGCGAGCAGCTTTTTGTCACCGGTGATCTGATAGCTCGAAAGCAAACCCCCAAGCAGACGGATCGTGATCTCGAAATTCTGGACGTCGAGATTCTTGTCGAACTTAAGATTTTCTGTAATGTACTTTCTCGTCGCGTCCGCTTCCTTATCGAAGCCCATGATGTACATCGTGTCCAGCTCATCTACCGGCGTCATCAAAAGCGGCTCGGCATACCAGTTGTGAAATGACTTCGAAAGCGGCTTGAGATCGTCGTTTCCCCACGCGTATTTTTTGTAGCCGTTCCATGCGTGAAGGAATTCGGATTTCACTTCTGCCGCGAGCTTCTTTCGTTCGGTCTGCGCGAACGCGACTAGCGAACCAAGTACAACGATCGCCGTGAGAATGCACGCTTTAAACATCAGTGAAACCATACTCCAACACAATTTACGAGTTACCGGATCGCGTCGCTCAAACTCCCCTCCTGGATAGGAGGGGTGGACGCCGCTTCGGCGGACGGGGTGGTAGATAAACAAAAATCTGATTCTTCTGATCCACCACCCCGCCGGCTGGGCCGGCACCCCTCCTATCCAGGAGGGGTGGTTATGTCTATTCATCGATCAC
>JANMUW010000405.1:0-12931 GCA_031392105.1 Acidobacteriota bacterium
CCCAGATCGTATACCGCAACCTTTTCACTTTTGTTCTTACCAAACCCATATGCGAGCGCCGCAGCCGTCGGCTCATTTATGATGCGTTCCACTTCGAGACCGGCGATCTTGCCGGCGTCGCGCGTCGCTTGCCGCTGCATGTCGTCGAAATAAGCCGGGACGGTTATGATCGCCTCGGTAATTCGATCGCCGAGAAATTCCTCAGCCGCCATCTTTAGTCGCTGAAGTACGATCGCGGAGATCTCAGGCGGGCTGTATACACGATCGAGCACTTTAATATGAGCATCGCCGTTAGGAGCCTCGACGATCTCGAATGGGACGACATCACGCATCTTCTCAACCTCAGGGGCGCTGAATTTGCGTCCGATCAGGCGCTTCACTGCATAGAGCGTGTTCGCCGGATTGGTGACAGCCTGGCGTTTGGCGATCTGGCCAACGAGCCGTTCGTCCTTATCGGTAAAGCCGACGACCGAGGGAGTGGTGCGACCGCCTTCTTTGTTCGAGATGATCTGCACGGTTCCGTTCTCTAAGACGGAAACGCAGCAGTTTGTGGTGCCTAAATCGATTCCAATTACTTTGCTCATAACGTTTCTCGGGGGGTGTGATTTGATCGGTGAGGAGTTAGTTGGGGGTAGGCTACTCTTCGTCGGGGAGTTCCATGTTCTGATTCTCCATTTGCTCGTCAATTTCTGTTTCCACGGCGTCGTCTGTTTCCGATTCGGCAGATCGTGGCAGCTGCGTCACTTTCACCATCGAATGCCTTATCACTCGATTGCCGATCCGATAGCCGCGGAGAAGTTCCGCTGAGACGGTATTCGGCTCGAATTCGGACGACTCTTCGGTCACGACGGCCTCGTGAAAATGTGGGTCAAAAGTCTCGCCGACCGTAGCGATTGGCTGGATACCCATTTCCGCCAGCACATCATTTACCTGCTGGCTGACGAGAACAACACCGTCGAGGAATTGTTGAATTCCCGTCCGCTGCTCCTCCGGCATCGCGAGCGCAAAATCGACCGCACGGTTCAGGTTGTCGAGGGCCGGCAGCATCTGTGTGGCTAGGTTGCCGATCTGATTTTGGAACGTTTCATTCCGTTCGCGCTCGGTCCGCAGCTTGAAGCTATCGAAATCCTTCGCCCGCCGCCGCGAGGTTTGCAAGAGTTCTTCGCGCTCGGCCTGCATCTGCGAAAGTTTTTCCTTCAGCCCGGCGACCTCTTTTTCAAGACCCGAGTCCGACGTCTTCGTGGCCTTTGTTTTGGCTCGTGCAACAGCGGCCGCGGACGGCTTTATGACCTCGATCTGTAGATCTTCCTTTATAAAGTCCGGCAGATTCGCATCGTCGAAACTCTGCGCGATCTCGATGATCGTCGTTTCGGACGTTATGTGAAGGTCCTTTTCCTTCTCTTCAAGCTGCCGAATAAAATCGTCGACTGAGACGGATTCGTCCGTCTCGGCATCGCCGGCAACTTGACCGAAGTTTTCGATTTCCTGATTTGGATCCATTATTTTAAACCGGCGGATGCCGATTTCTACGGGTCAGCTAGTTATTGATGACGTCGCGCGACATCACCTTTTCAAGCACTCGAGCTACGTAAGAGACGATCGATATCATCCTTGCATACTCGATTCGGGTCGGGCCCAGCACGCTCAACGTGCCGACTGCGGCGCCGCCTCCGACCCGGTACGGGGCCGAGATGAGCGTGCAGTTTTGCAGCGAAGGGGATCGGTTTTCGGTACCGATCGTCACCTGCACTCCACCTGAATGATCAGCATCGCGTGCGACGCATTCGTTCAGGATCTCGAGCAGGCGAGATTTTTCGCCGATCGTGGTCAGAAGTTCTCGAAGACGTTCCAAGTCGGCGAAATCACTTTTGGTCAGTATGTTCGACGCCCCGTCAACGTAAACCTCGCCAAGCTTGTCTTCTTCGTCCTCGATACTTTCCGAACAAAGAATCACCGCCGTCTGGAGCAACCGATCGAACATCGTTTTCTCCTCGTGCATAAGCCTGAGGATCTCTGACCGGATCTCGGCCAGGCTCTTTCCCGAAAACTCGGCGTTCAGGTAGTTCGCCGTACGCTCCAGTTCATCCTTTGTGAAGGTGACCTTTAACCGGATGATCCGGTTATGGACGATGTTCGGTGCCGAAACCAAAACGACAAGAATTCGTTTTTCGGAAAGATTTACGAATTCGATATGCTGCAGGCGGTCATTCGCCAAGCTAGGCGAAACCACGATACCCACATTATTAGAAAGAGCAGAGAGCAGTTGGGAGGTCCGTTCCATCAATCTGTCCGGCGCCTCGATAAGTTCGCTCTCGTTCAAACCAAATTCACCGCCAATGCGATGCAAGTCGTCGTTCGAGATGCTGAGAATGCCCAACAAATTGTCAACGTAAAACCTGTAGCCTTTGTCCGTCGGAACCCGGCCAGCCGATGTATGGGGTTGTTCTACAAGACCGAGGTCCTCTAGTTCACCCATCACGCTGCGGATGCTTGCCGAGCTTAAACCCGAGGCATTCGCGAATCTTTCGGCGATCGTTTTCGATCCGACGGGCTCACCCGTGACGAAATGTTCGTTGATTATTGCTGTCAGAATCGACTGTCCGCGAGAGTCAGGAAAACCGTAGCGCTTCTCGATCTTCAGGTTTGTTTCGCGGACCATTTTTTCACGGCGAGCATGAAGCAAATCGCGTGCGGGAGGCTTGCTTCCAACTAATTTGATACCATTTTAAGAGCAATTCTGTCAATTATTTTCGCTATACCGTGATCAACAGTCTCAGCTCAATTCCGCTCGATAAAGTCAGGACGTTTTACGAAGAAGCGTTTCACCGCCTGCATCAAGACGGTGAGATTCCTGACATCGATGTCATTTATTACCCGTATGTGGCCCTGAATCAAACAATTCGGGTTCGCGATGGCCGTGTTTACGTGCGGATCGCCGACATGTGCCGGGACATGCCGGCAGATGCGCACCGGGCCCTGGCGTATATTCTCGTCGCGAAGTTACTCCGAAAACGTGTCCCGAAGATCGCCGATCAGGTCTATTCGGACTATGTCGATACCCCCGAGATGCGAGAGCGGTCGAACGATCGAAAGCGGTCGCACGGGCGGAAGATCGTGACGACGGATAAAGGGGAGTTTTACGACCTCGACGAGATCTTTGAGAACCTGAATTTCTGGTATTTTGGCGGGCAGCTTCCGAAGCCCGTGCTGACGTGGTCGACCAAGAAGACCTATCGAATCCTGGCCCATCACGACGCGACGCATGAGACGATCGTCGTAAGTAGATCGCTTGACGCCCATGACGTGCCTCGGTTCGTCATCGAATACATCGTCTATCACGAGATGCTGCACATCAAGCATCCGACCGTTCATCACAACGGACGTCGTTACAATCACACGGCGGTATTCCGGGAGGACGAACAAAAATTTCCACACTATCGAGCAGCTGAGGATTGGATCGAGCGAAGTGTGCGAAAGCTGAAGCGAAGGGCACGACAGAAATGATGTGGGATTTGGGATTTAGACCTGATTTGAAGTTTGAAATTTGAGATCTGAAATAATCTGAAATTTAAGAATGGGGAACTTCTGACTTGGGACTTAGTCCTGCGCCAGGCGTTCGATGATCGAGCCGATCAGGCCGAAATCGGAAACGGTACGCCGTTCGACGCCATTCCGGTTGAATCGTGTTTCGGTCTTGTATTGCATAGCGATCCGCTCGTTTTCGGTTTTCGGTTCGGACAGCACATCGATAAGCTTTCCAAACGAATCGCTTTCGTTCACAACGGTTGTCGCGATCGCGTCCGATGATGCGAACTGTTGTGCGAGAGCAGCATTCCCACCCGATTGCTTTGTTTCAAGGCACTTCAAGACTGTTTCGGTGTCGCCGACGATGAATCGTTCGTCAATAACGGCGAACCCGATCTCGCCGTCTTCCGATTTCCAAACATCTGCTCCGAATTGTTTTTCCGGCGGGCGGGCAAAACTGATCTCTTTCGCGATCGAGCTGCGAAGCTTTGCCGCGTCCTTGATGGTGCCAATAACGACGACGTCTTCGCTATCCGGAGCGAGCTTGACCGTAACCAATTGCCCGGCCACCGAGCTTAGAAACACCTCAGGGTCTTCGATCCCGTACGGTTCGAACAAACTTCCGGAAAAGGCACCGATCAGGCCGCCGCTTGTTTCATCCGTTTTCTTTCGAGCTGTAAGAACGACGCTGCGCCAGGCTATCTGCGGATCGCGAATCAAGTACCGTGTCAAGGTCGCCGCGGATGCGGGCACAAAATCAGAGAGTTGAGAATCTACGCCTTGCGCAGGGATCAGCGTCTCATCAAATACCCGCGCCGATTCATCGTCAAGTGTGAGCGCAACCTTATCTTCCATTCCCTTCTCTGTCAGCAACGCGGTCCACGTCAGGTCTTTTACCGAGTTCCGGAGTATCTCGGGAAGCACGCCCGCAACAAAACTTTTGACCTCGTCTTCTTCGCTGGCGCCCATGGCCATCGAGACTCCGGCAATGTTTGCGATCTGACCGATGCCGTCGGGTGAAACATACCCGAACGCCAACCGATCTTCGTCCGTGATCTTCGGATTCTTCGCGATCGAGTCTGCCTCACCCCGCTTTACTGCCTGACAGCGTTCGATCGCGGTTTCGTCGTTACCGAAAAAAACGAGGCTGTCCTGCTGGAGAGCAAATGCCTTGCGGCTGTCCTGAGCAGTCCACACATAGAATTTGCCGTCGTTCCGCGGCGTCATTTCCATTTCAACTTCGCCACCGTAGACATCGTTCACGAACTCACCGAGCTGATTTTCAATAAACTTGGTCGCCTGCCACCCCCATGCGTTGGTCTCAACGACCGCGACAAATCGTGGCTGGAATTTCAGCACGGCGTTCTCTTCAGTGACGGACTGTTCGGAGGTCTCAAAACCAGTTACGGCAATGGAAATCTTCACGCCGTCCAAGGCATTGAGATTTGGTTTGAATTTCGCGGCGGCTTCGAATTTCGGATTGTCGATGATCGCATGGAGGGTCTTTCCGAGATCGTTGGATTCGAGATAGACGAGCGCGTCACCCGGGATGACGGTGCGAGGATCGGTCGGCTGTGAGCCACAGGAGACCGAGGCAGCGATAACCGCCAAGACGCAGAGACGCAGAGAAATCCAAAAGAAACTCCTTGCAAGAGCACCTGAACGCTTCGAAACATTTGGGTGGTCGGCGACAAGCCCAAAAACTCTCTGCGTCTTTGCGTCTCTGCGGTAAAAATTCCGGTGTGATAACATTTTGCGAATATGGCGGACAAAATATTTGCTGACGATATTTTACAGGGTAAAGTCGCGTTTGTAACCGGCGGTGCGACAGGCATCACGGGCGGCATCGCGCGTACATTCGCGAGATACGGTGCAAAGATCGCGATCACCAGCCGAAAAGAAGAGAATCTCATCTCCCAAAAACAATTTATCGAGGAGAACGGCGGGAAGTGTTTCTCGGTCGCAGCCGATGTTCGCGATTTCGACGCCGTGCAGGCAGCGATCGCAAAGACCGTCGAGCATTATGGCCGGATCGACATCGTCATCAACGGAGCCGCCGGCAACTTTCTCTGCTCGGCCGAGCAGCTCTCGGCGAACGGCTTTGGGACGGTCGTCGATATCGACACGAAAGGAACGTTCAATGTCTGCCGCGCGGCGTTCGAGCCGTTGAAAGAATCGAAGGGCCAGATCCTTAATATTTCGGCGACGCTTCATTATCTCGCAACGCCGATGCAGATCCACGTTTCAGCGGCGAAGGCTGGCGTCGATGCGATCACGCGAAACCTTTCTGTTGAATGGGGCCGTCACGGGATCAGAGTAAATGGAATCGCACCGGGCCCGATCGAGGACACCGAAGGCATGAAGCGTTTGCTGCCGGAGGCGTTAAAAGAAAAGATCACGAAAAAAATACCACTTGGGAGATTCGGAAGGATCGCCGACATTGAGAATGCGGCCCTGTTTTTAACATCGGATGCAGCGAGCTATATCAATGGAGTGACGCTTGTTGTGGATGGCGGACAGTGGCTCCTGGGGACGAGTTTGGGATAAAAAAAACTCCCCTCCTGGATAGGAGGGGTGCCGAGGCTTTGCGAGGCGGGGTGCTGGATAGGCGGAATCAGATCTGTTCTATCCACCACCCCATCAGCCGAAACGGCTGCCACACCTCCTTGACTCTAATTCCCGTCCGGTTCCATCGAGGTCGTCGCCTCCTCGATAAGCTCCTCCGTAGTCTGGATCGGCTTGGGACTCAAGACAGCCCGGAGCACCATCATCTTTGCGAGGATTCGAATTTCGGCCCGATCAAAACGATTGGTCAAAGCTTTTGTCTTGCCGAAATCCACCTTCGCCAGAACCTGGATCGTTGCGTCAGCCATTCCCAATTCCCTGGTCAGGCCACGGACCATCTGTCCGCCGAATGCTCCGACCTGAACTTCGCCGTCCTGAATAACCTCTTCCGCTACATCTATAAATTCACCGACCTTAATAAAAGCCGCGAGCGTTTCATTCGCACGGCCGATCGTTTCTTCGAGAAGTGGAAATGCCCGATCAGGATCAGCATTCGCGTAACCCGATGCAAGCATCCAGCAGAGCATGAAATCATGGTAGTTCTTCGGGGATGGATTTACCAGCGCCTCGGCGTCGCGCATTATCTCTGACGAGAGAGCTTTATCGCCCATCTTCGAAACTTGCGACGCAAGCATGCTTATGCCCATTATCTTCTTATCGCGCCCCGGTGTCTGAAGAATGATCTTTCGCGCTTGCGCGATGATCTTCTCACGCTCTTCTTTCGGAAGCTCCTTCGTCGTCAGGCCTTTTACATCTTCGATCAGCTTCCGCTCCGTAACTTCACGCTGCTCGCTCGCCCGGGTTTCCGCTTCCAAACTCTCCAGTTCGGAGTTCGAGACCGAGTTTGAGTTCGCCGAGCTCTGATAGGCAACGCCCGCGGCAGTGTTCACCGCGTACGCAGCCGCGTTGACTGCATTCGACCTGCCCGACGAAGTCTTAAGCTTCGCCCGGATCTGAGCGGCCCGACCCGGAGAATATTTTTGGATCGTCTCGACGTAACTTGAGCCGAGCGAATCTCCGTCACCGTGGCCGAGAATCGACTGTGCAAACAGCTCGACAAGTTCTCGAAGCTCGGCGGCCGAATAAACAGGACGTCGTCCGCCCTTCTTCTTCGACGCGTCTGCTGTCTGTTCGCCGAACTTGATCAAATTATCCACAACATGAAATTGTCCGACAGTGATCTTCTCGGTCTTCATACGGCTCAATAACAATCCGCCGAACTCTGCTCCCTTCTCAGCGTCTTTCGCGTAGATTTTCTTGAGCAGTTCGATGTGCTGATAGTTGAAACCTTTGGCAAGCGACCTGGCAGCGTATTGCACGGCCTTCGCCGCGTTGTTCTCGGCAATCTGAGTCAAAAGCTGCGTCTCGAAATACGAATCCCGATTCTCGATCTCCTTGCGAAACTCGGGATTCGAGATCGTCGAAAGACTGTCGTTGTAAAAAGTGTATGCGAGCTCCGGATCGTGTTCGGCGATGCTCATCGCGATCTGCTGCCGCACCCCGACGGCGGTCGTGAATCGCTTGGCGAGCCGTGACCGGTCGGTCGGCTCAACTC
This sequence comes from Acidobacteriota bacterium, assembly GCA_031392105.1. Taxonomy (GTDB): domain Bacteria; phylum Acidobacteriota; class Blastocatellia; order Pyrinomonadales; family Pyrinomonadaceae; genus OLB17. The sequence goes on from JANMUW010000405.1 coordinate 7,646, forward strand.
CGAAAGACATGAAACCGCCCGATTGACGATCGGCGAGCGTGACGCCGAGCTCATTCATCTGTGCATCCAGCTTCGTCAGCAAATCCTTGAAATCGTTGATAACTCCGCCGTACATAGAACGAGCTTCGCGTTCGTCATGGAACCACATGAGTCCGGCGAGCTCGGCGGTGAAGCTGATCCGATTCTCGATCGAGCGCATTCCGTTTACATCAGTAAGTGTTTCACGGAGAAAGATGACAGCCTCTTTTTGGAGCTTCTCCGCGTCTTGTTCATTCGGTTTTTCTGCGATGGGCTGGGCCGACGCGAAGACGGTAGAAAGCAATATGAGAGCGATTATTCGCAGGGACCAGATCATTGTGAAGGGCCTCCGTTCAATGTCGAGCTATGATAGATTGATTACCGAAAATAGTAAACGGAAATAGATGCTGCTGGTCATCGACAATTACGATTCGTTCACGTATAACCTCGTGCAGTATTTGGGCGAACTTGGTGCCGAGATGAAGGTTGTCCGGAACGACGAAGTTTCAGGTGAAGAGATCGAAAACGATCTTCGACCCGAGAAAATATTGATCTCGCCTGGGCCGGGCACACCGGATGGAGCAGGAGTTTCGCTGGATGTCATTGCCCGATTTGCTGAGAAGATCCCGATCCTTGGTGTATGTCTTGGCCATCAGGCTATCGGTCAGTATTTTGGTGGTAAGGTCATTCGCGCACCTGAACCTGTCCATGGAAAACCGGTCGAGATTATGCACGATGGTAAGACGATCTTCGAAGGGATCGAGGGCAATTTCAGTGCGGGCCGATATCACTCGCTTATCGTCGAACGCGAATCGCTTCCAGATTCTTTAGAGATCTCAGCCGAATCGCCGGACGGATTGATCATGGCGATGCGTCATCGAACGCTGCCGATCGAAGGCGTCCAGTTTCATCCCGAATCAATCCTGACCGAACACGGAAAGGCGATGCTGAAAAATTTTCTTCGATGCTAAGACGCCATTAATAATTACAAAATTATAAAATTAATAAGTACGTTTCAGGAGCACCCCCGAATAAGCCGCACACGTTGCTTTTTCTTGGATGCAATTACTAATTTTGTAATTTTGTAATGTTCGAACGCCTATGCTCCTTTCGCCGGTTGGTTGGCTTTACGGAAAGATCGCCGATATCCGAAACGCGCTGTACGATCGCGGCACCTTCAGGTCGTATTCTCTAGGCGCGAAAACCGTTAGCATTGGAAACATCACGACCGGCGGAACAGGCAAGACACCGCTTGTCGCGTACGTCGCTGAAATCCTGTCGGGTGAGGGTGAGAAGGTTTGTATTCTGACTCGTGGGTACGGTCGCGAAAGCTCGGGGCGGGTGCTTGTTTCGGATGGAGAGCAAGTTGTCGTCGACGCCCGTACCGGCGGCGACGAACCAGTCGAGCTTGCACGCAAGTTAATCGGTAAGGCGATCGTCGTAGCGGATAGCGATCGTGTTTCCGCTGCAGCTTGGGCGAAAGAGAAGTTCGGGATCACGACGTTTGTGCTCGATGACGGGTTTCAGCATCGACGAGCAAAACGCGATCTCGATATCGTCTGCGTCGATGCGACCGATCCAGATGGTGGCGGGACAGTATTGCCCGCAGGCAGACTGCGCGAGCGTTTCGAATACCTGTCACGGGCTGATGCGGTCGTCCTGACGCGCACTGATCTTGTCGAGGGCACACGTGAAATAGAGCAGCGGATTCGACGTAGAAACTCAAAGGCGCCGATCTTCATTAGTCGTACCAAAATTGCAAGTATTACCTCGCTAAAAGAGCATTTGGCGGGGCGAAGAAACGATCGGCCACTCGACTGGAGTCCACTTCGCGATTGCGGCGACTTCACCGGCGATAACGAAGTTCGGGTGCTCGCGTTCTGTGCGCTTGGAAACCCGGATGCGTTCTTCCGTCAACTCGACGGAGCGTTTGAAGAGGAATCGATGCGCAATGAATTTGATCTTTCGGTTATCAAAAAATTTCCGGACCATCATCGGTACACGCAATCCGATATCGACGAGTTAGAACGTGCGGCAGCAAACGTCCACGCCCTTTTAACTACAGTAAAGGACGCCGTCAAACTTGACGGTTTGGGCTTTGAAATACCGTGCTTCGTTGTTGAAACTGACATTATTATCAACGATCCGGCAGGCTTTCGCGATCTCGTTATTTCTTCTTAGGCGGTTCTTTCTTATCACCCCAATAGAACGCCCGGACCACGAGGACGTACACCAGCAGACATAAGAACAGCAGAATAAAAAAGAAAATGATCAGCCAGGCGAGCGGTGACATTACAGTTGGTTGATCTCCTTGTTCTCTTTTGGCTCAAGGAGACCTGTGAACAACCCGCGGCTCGAAGTGTGCTCAAGAATGTGTTTGTACAAAACGGTCAACAGTGCGACGAGTGGTATCGCGATAAAGACACCCGGTATTCCGGCAACCTGCTCGCCGGCCAGGACGGACAGAATAACGGCTAGCGGGTGCAGGTGGATGCCCTCCCGAATGATGCGAGGATAGAAAACGTAGTCTTGCAGAATTCTCAACACGCCGAGGAAGATGACCATCCACAGCGCCTGCCAGCCAGACTCAAGCCCGCTAATAGTTGTCGCCACGATAGCGATCGTCAACGGGCCAAGGAGCGGAATAAGCTCCAGTACCGCCGCCAAAATTCCAAGCAGTAGAGCGTAATCGTTGCCTATCAGATTGAAGCCGATCGTGCAGATGAACCCGATCATGACACACGAGATAAGCTGTGCTCGCGTGTAAGCCTTCAGAGTATTGTTGACGTCCGCCATGACGGATTCGACACGTGATCGCCAATCGCCGACCGGAACGATGCGCAGCAAACCTACCTTGAAGAGCTGGGCGTCCTTCAAAAAGAAGAACGCGAGGATCGGAACAAGGATCAGCCACGGAAGGTTAACGAGCGCATATATGGCGGTCATTCCGAGGATGGTCGTAATAAAGGTTCCGGCCGATTCGAGAAAAACATTGATGCGATCGTTTATCTGCGTCTGGACGCTGTCAGCAATACGCATCCGGTCAAGCCGGCGGTTCATGTCGTTGATCGCGGACTGTACCGAGGTCGTGTACGTCGGGACGTTCTCAACGAACGCACGTGCCTGATTTGAAATGCGTGGTGCCAGGTAGTAGATACCGACACCGATCACTGAAAAAACGATCAAGAACGACAATCCGATCGCGAGAGAGCGAGGCATCAGTCGCGGATAACTGCCGGCGAAAGGTTTTCGGATGAGATCGACCAGCGGATTGATCAGGTACGCAAAAAAGATCGCAAGCACGATCATGAAAAACAGATACGTAAGCGAGCTGATAACAACGCCGAGAAAATCCTTGACGGCGAGAAGAAGAAGAACAATGACTACGACCCGCACGATCGAGCGCGCGGACGGCGACGACGACACCAGCGATACACGTTGAATATGCTCGGACTTTTCGCCGAGAATGTTCTCGTTCGTTATCTCAACTTCGCCATTCTTTTCGTTATCGTCAGCCATTTTTCCCTTTTGATCACTGCTTTCTTTCGATTCCGTCCTTTTCCTTCGGTGGAGCGTCCACAAACATCGGCCCGCCGTCGGGCTTCGAATGATTCTCCATAGTATATCGCCCAGTTAGGCCATCAAATGCACCGGTCACAAAGGGAAAGTTACTGCCGATAATTACCGCTCGTCCTTCGTCCGACAGGCGACGGCGGTTCGCTTGCGGTGCCGTCCCGCCGACCAGTTGCTTATCTGCAGTGTCAAGGGCCCGTCCGTCCTTGCGCCGGAAAACGATAATAAACTTGAAGTCCGCTGTGCGCATCGCGTTCAAGTCCTGCTCGAAACTGCTTTCCGCGGGAGCTATGTTCGCATTCGTCGCAACCGGCTCGCTGGCGGTTCCCTGATTCTCATTCGCCGACTCAAGGATGCGTTGGTTCGGTCCGCAGGACAAGCCGAAAATTACAACACCAAGCAAAATTACCGAGCTAGTTATGATTCTCTTCCTCATCGACGTTTCCATTCAGATTCACCGAATTCTCTTCGGCGTCGAGTACGCTCTTCTCTTCTTCGGTTTCAGGCTGCTCCTCGGCTGCGTCTTTCGGCGGCTCGCCTTTGACATCGCGGATCTTCAGGATACGAGCCTCGTCGTCTTCGTATACCATCTCCACCCAACCGCTGACGAGCAGTTTCGCGAACATGTCCTCGTTCTCTTTCGCATCGGCGAAGACGTAATTCGCACCAAACTTTTCGCGGATCATCGGTGCAGCGTCATCTACTTTGCCGTTCGTTATGTCGAGCAGCAATTTGTACAGGTCCGGATTCTCCGAGAACAGGTAATTCGGGTCGAGCCCGTATACGTACGTGTGCTTTGTGTCGAGGAAAAACAGCTTCGGGAAGTCGTCCCAGTTGCAGTTGAATATCCGCTCGCCGGCCGGGATATTATCCTTGCCCGTCGAGTCGACCCCCGTCGCCCACGCCATTGTGCGGCGGTAGCGTTCGTCCGAATCGTTCGCGGCTATCGTTTCGGCGAGGCCTTCCTGGTCAACTCCCAACCAGTGAAATCCCTTGATATTGAAAACGAACCAAAGAGTTAGCAGTACTCCAAGCACGGTTACGGCCGCAAGCTTTGCCGAGTGGTGCCGGTCCTGCTGATCCGATCTTATTTCGGCATCAAGATAAGGCTCGATATCACGCTTGAAGTGCTCCGGTAGCTGCAACGCGTGCGGGATTCGAAACGCTTGCAGGCTAAAGGCCGCGAATAGAATCGCGAACGGCGGAAAGTATTCGGCAAATCGCTTCGAACGAAACTGCGCAGCTAGCAGGATCGAAACGAACACCAAAAAGAACGTCGCTTTCTCGGGCAGCTTACCGTTCTTCGGCATGAACAGGATGTATCCGATGAGCATCGCGATCATCGCCACCGGAAAATGGGTGAGCAGTTCCATTCCCGAATACGGATACCACTCTCCGCCGACCGCAACAGCAAAGTCGCTCCCGATCTTGATCTTTGTGTATGCGTGCTCCCAGAACAAGATCAGGTTGTCGGGAAAATACGGGTTAATGACATTACCCAGAATCATTCCAACTGTCGTGTAGGCCAGAGCCCGCTCGTCGACCTGTTACGCAAGTCGCTTCCTCCAAAGCTCCCGGCCGCGCTCGCGCCCAGCCTCGTCTATCTCGGCGGCCTGGCTATCGTCGTCGCCGCCGTACTGATCATCGGTACACGCATCACCGCGGAAGCATCCTTGCTGGCCAGCCGCCTGCCGG